>JAYUTY010000126.1:0-6240 GCA_043754875.1 Gemmatimonadota bacterium | reverse complement strand
TTCCCTCCGAGATCGCGTACGAGCGCTCGATGACCGGCGTGGTGAACACGCCGCGCATCGCGGACGCCGCGGCGACATCGAGTGCGAGATAGCGTCCGGGGAGCGACACCCACTTCCGCTTCGTGTCCGTGGCGCGAGCCAGCCACTCGCGCGGCACGCCGGCGTGGGCCAGCACGCTTCGCAGCTTGCGCAGATCCTTGACGGACTGCGGCGCGACGTCGAGTCGCACGGTCTCCCGACTCTGCGCCAGCATCTCACCCCGCGCATCGAGGATGACACCGCGCGGAGCAGGCACCAGACGCTCGGTGCTCTGCTGCCGCACGGCGCTGGCAGCCCACGTGCGGCGCTGCCACAGCTGCACGCGAGCCGTCTTCACAAGCAACGCCACGACGAAGAGGGCGAGCCCGAGATGGATGATGCCGACACGACTAGGGCTTTTCACGCAGCGATGGCTTCAGGATGATGACCTGACTGTCAGTTGGGACGTGCATACCGAGCCGCTGCTCGGCGATCGGCTGCAGCCGCGAGCGGCTCGAGGCCGTGCGGATTTCCGCCTCGAGGCGCAGCCGCTCGGCAGCGAGCGCCGAGCGACGCGCATCGAGGTCGAGCAGCTCGCGTGCAGCGGAGATGCCGTAGGTCCGGCGCATGATAACGGCTCCGCTGATGACAAGAAACGCCAGCAGGACGAGGGCCAACCGGATGCGCCCGGAGCCCGCGCCTACCTTTCTCGCTGCCATGCCCTGAGCTTCGCGCTGCGCGCTCGTGGGTTCTGCCGCGTCTCGTCGCTCGTGGCCACGATCGCGCGCCGGGTGAGGACCGTTCCGAGGGAACGTCCCCCGCCGCAGGTGCACATCGGGTGCTTGGGCGGGCAGATGCAGTCCTCGCTCCACGCCCGAAACGCATGCTTGACGAGTCGATCCTCGCCGGAATGGTACGCGAGCACTGCGAGCACGCCGCCCGGTACGAGCCGGTCACGAAGTGATGGCAACGCTCGAGCGAGGCCCCCGAGCTCGTCATTCACGGCGATCCGGACCGCCTGAAAGAGACGCGCGAATTCAGGCGGCCCCGTCCGCGAGCCAAAGGCGCCGCGGATGGCCCCGACGAGGTCGTCGCTCGTGACGAAGGGACGCGTCTCACGCCGGCGTACGATCTCGCGCGCCAGCCGACTCGCCTTCGGCTCGTCGCCATACTCGCGGAACAGTCGAGTGAGCTCTTCCTCAGCCGCCTCGTTCAGCAACGCGGCGGCCGAACGAGGGGAGTCGTCCCCCATGCGCATGTCGAGCGGCGCACCCTCCCGAAAGGAGAAGCCGCGCGTCTGGTCGTCGATCTGATGCGAGGAGATGCCGAGGTCGAGCACGATGCCGTCGAAGCGAACGTCGCGGAGCAGAAGGATGTCGTCGAGCGACGCGTAGTTGCCGTGGTACGCCAGGAGGCGACCCTCGGCAGCCGCCGCAGCCAGGCGCTCGCGTGCGAAGGCGAGCGCATCCGCATCACGGTCGATGCCGATGACGCGCGCCACGCCCGCGTCAAGCAGCGCCGCACTGTGTCCACCCCCGCCCAGCGTACCATCGAGGACGAGGCTGGCGCTGCGCAGCAACTCGACGATCGGCTCCACGAGGGCAGGCGCGTGATAGTCGCTGTCCCAGCCATGACGCGGGTGGATGTCCGGAGGACGGGAGGCCATCTTACGAGAGCCTCGCCGCGCGCAGTCGCGAGGCGGCGACCCCTTTTCCCGCCCTCACGTGCCCGTTCGCAAGCATCTCACCTTCGTCGTTCATGGCGCCCGCGCCGATCGCCCGGATCTGCGGCAGATGATTGCGTGGGTGCGCGAGCGCGGCCACGCGGTGGAAGTCGGAATCACCTGGAACGCGGGCGACGGCGAGGCGCTCGCGGCCGGTGCGGCCGACAAGGGCACGGACGTGGTGATCGCCTGCGGCGGCGACGGCACGCTCAATGAGGTGGTGAACGGGCTCGACGGACGGGATGTGCCGCTTGGTGTGGTGCCGCTCGGCACTGCCAACGACTTCGCGCGGCAGACGGGTATTCCAGAAGACGCGAATCATGCCATGGATGTTATCCTGCGCCGCAAGCCCGTGCGCATCGATACGGCTTCCATGAACGGGCGCCGGTTTCTGAACGTCTCCACGGGAGGGGTTGGTGCCGAGGCGACGGCTGAAACGCCGGCCGACGCGAAGGCGTCCCTGGGCCCGCTGGCCTACGCGATCACCGCGGTGCGCAAGTGGGCGGAGAACGAGCAGCGGCATGCGACGTTCGAGAGCGCCGGCTTCGGGCTCGACGTGGATTTTCTGGCGTTCGCGGTCGGTAGCGCGCGAGTGACGGGCGGTGGCAACACCATGACGCCCGATGCCAGCGTGACCGACGGGCTCGTCGACCTCTGCGTGATCGAGGCGATGTCGCGGCGCGAGTTCGCGCTGCTCTCGCTCCGCGTGAAGAAGGGAGAGCACCTCGGCCTGCCGGGCGTCCACTATGCGCAGCTTCCCTGGCTGAAGGTGACGAGCAGCGTGCCGCTCAGCGTGAATCTCGATGGCGAGGGAGTGCAGGCTTCGGTCTGCGACTATCGAGCGCGGCGGGCCGATCTGCTGGTTCACGTGAGCCATCTGCCCGGAGAGGAGCCCCGCTAGCAGCACCGGTGTCAGAGACGCGAATGAGGCCCGCCGGTGTACTCCGGCGGGCCTCACTCGTCACGTACCGATCACCGTCGGCCGCCGCTTTCGCGGCCGCGATGACTACTTGCAGTAGCGCTTGACCGAGGCGTCGACGAATGCCTGGTACTGGCCGACCGCGCCGAGAATCTGCTTGGCCGCGTCCGGGCTGACCGAGCCGCCAGCAGGCATGTTCGTGTTGACGAGCGCCAGGTACTCGGCACTCTCCTTGGCGTCGTTGCAGGTCTTGCTCTTCTGTAGCTCGGCCGCCGACTGCTGGAGCAGCGAGAAAGCCGATACGGAGACGAGGAACTTGGCGTTCGGCGTGGCGTTCATCGCATCCGACGCCTGCAGGAAGGTCAGCGCCTTCTTGAAATCCTCCGCCTTCTTCGACGTGTTCGCCGCGCGGTACGCCGCGTTTCCGAGACCGAGCAGGAACTGGGCGTCACGCTCCTTGTTCGACGGATCGGCCGCGACGTCAGCCTGCACCGCCTTGATCGCGTCAGCCGAAGCCCCGACGTCGGCCGAGATCTGTGCCAGCAGCAGGTTGGCACCCGATACCTTCGGATCGACCTGCAGCGCACGCTCGAGCGTTGCCTTTGCGGCTGGAAGCTGACCGGCCCGGCGCTCGTTCTGCGCCTTCATGAGCAGCAGCGAGGCACTGCGCGGATACTTGGCCGCACCGGTGGCGGCAAACTCCGCCGCCTTGGCGAACGCGCTGTCAGCGGCGAGGTCCTGCACCTGACGGAAGTAGTAGTTCGAATCCGCCGCCGCCGAGTCCAGTGCAGCGTAGGCGATGCCGGCTGGCACCGACTCCTTGAAATTTCTCGCCGCGCGGAGCACCAGCCAGTAGGTGCGCGCGTACTGCGGATCACCCGGGTTGTCGGCGACGAGCTGCTTGGCCATGGGAATGGCGAGGTTGGCCTTGCCCGAATTCACGACCTCGCTGATGACCTGCTCGCGAAGCGTCGTGTTGGTGGGGTCCGCGTTCATGATGTTGAGGAGCGCGGGCAGAGTGTTCGCGGTGTCGTTCTTCGCCTTGTACGCTTCGTACTGAAGCGTATAGGCGATCTTGCTCTGCTTGTCGATCGCGGTGATCTGCTTCGTGACCGAGATGACCGAGTCCCTCCAGGTACCGTTCGAGTCGGCCGTCGTCTTGTACGACTGATAGGCCTGCGCCATGCAGAGACGGGCAAGCGTCGCGTTCGGATAGGCAGCGATACCGCGGCGCGCGGCCGCGATGGCTTCCATCGGCTTACCGGCGCGGATCGCGTTTTCGCAGTCCTGATTGGCCTGAAGCTGCTTGCGCGCATTGTCGTACTCGCGCACGATCTGCTTCGCGACGTCGCCGAGGTTGTTGGACTCGACGTTCACAAGCGGCTGTCCGAGGGCCGCGTCACGCGCGAGAAACATGCGAGCGTCGACACGGTATCCGGCCGCCGTCTTGGTGACGGTGCCGTCGATCACCTCGTCGGCTCGAAGGAGCTTTGCCAGCTCCTTCTTGTCATTGGCACCAAGTGCGGAGTCGGGTCGATAACCCGACTGCTGCAGCGTCGCCTCGATGTCCTTCTTGCTGTTGGGCATCAGCGTCTTGATGTTGTAGTCACTCGAGACGCGATTGCGGATCTCGTCGGCAACACGCAGTCCGCCTTCTACGTCACCGCGGAACGCGGTGACGAGCACCCGCTTGGTATCCGGGCCCGGGACCTGTTGCCGCTGAGCACGGGCGACCGACGGGACGGTCGCGACGACGAGCGCCGCGGCGAGGCCAGCGGCCTGTAGTGCAGAGCGATGCGAAACCTTCACAGTCATAACCTCCAAGACGTTGAACAGACGTACACCGAGAGAAGGCGCAGGGTCCGGCAGTCGATCGGATCTACACGCTGACCAGCATGGGCGAAGAGGGACTCGAACCCCCGACATCCTGTGTGTAAGACAGGCGCTCTAACCAACTGAGCTATTCGCCCGGCGAAACACATGCACGAGCGAGGCCATCGTCGGCCGCGCTCGCCAGGAAAGTGGTGATGTTCGTGGTGCGTCGGCGCAGTCGCGCTATTTCAAGATCGCGATTGGCACCAGTACGCAATACCCGAGCACGAGCAAGATTGGTGCGATCGTCATGCCGCCGCGCGCGAGATCGGCGTACCCGAGCAAGATCGTGACGAGGGCAAGCCCCCACCAGAGCCACGGACGAGGCCGCGCTAACGTATCGGTTTGTGCCATGGGCGAAGAGTGTACGCGCCCCCCAGAGGCGTGTCAAGCGACGGGCGGAGTGTGCGTTAGCGGTCGGGATCCGCCTCACCCAACCGATGCTGTGTCCCGCCCGTGCCCTCGACCACTCCCTGTCCGAGCAACGCCTCGAGGGCGCTGTCACGCTCGGCCCGCTCCGCCCGCAGGTCGGCTTCCACCATCACGGCGAGCCGTCTACGGTCGCGCCGTCGCCGGGCGACCATGAAGGGGAGGAGAAGCACCATGAGGACGAAGGAGGCCAGCGAGACATCGGCAAACAGGGCCAGGGCCCCGTACCGCTGCTTGGTGCGCCGTCGAAAGTCGCGCTCGAAACCCGCCAGCGTTGTCCCAAACGCCTGCCGCACCGCACCATCCAAGGATGGCCCTGCTTCCCAATAGCGGAAGAACAGGGAGAGCCCTCGCGCCGTATCGAGCGCCGCGAGCTCGGTGACCGCCCTGTAGCTCAGCGCATACGCCGACTGCGCAGCGGCCGCACCCCCGACGAAGCCGAGCTCGAGATCGTCCAAGGTCGGCACACCGCGAAGGGCGAGCGCAACATTCGTGGCGAGCACGTCATCCCGCCGCCACTCGCGCGCAGCGACGCTGGCGTAGCCCTCGTCGAACCAGCGCGGCGGCTTGTCTCCGAGCCGCTCGTGGAGGGCGAGATGCGCCAGCTCGTGGCGGAGCACCTCCACCGGATCGCCGGCGTCGGAGCCGGCCGAGCGCCCCTGCATCACGATCCGTCGCGATTGGGGAAAGGCGAGCGCGGCTCCCCATTCGGGCGCGCCCGCTCCGGCCCAGCTCCGGAACCGAGCCCCGTCAGGGGCGAGCGCGATCAGAACTCGCTGGCGCGGGCGCGGAAGCCAGGGAAAGCTGTCAGTCAGCGATGCGGAGCGCAGCAGCGATCGTGCGAGCGCATCATCCTGGGGGAAGTACACCGCGGTGAAGCGACCCACGTCCAGTCGCCGCGGCGCGTCGTCCTGCGCCGCGGCGCCGCGAACTGGAAGCGCGACGAGCAGTGCCCCGAGAAGCGCGGCGAGGACCGCGCGGGCACCCCACGGAGCGCGCGGCCAGAATGACCGGGACAGCATCCGTGAACGAGCGGGACGCCCTACGGCTCCCCGCCCTGCTCCACCGTTTCCAGCATGCCCGCGCACTTCGTCGCCCATGGATTGAACTTGTTCGCGGCGAACCCCTCGCGCCACGTGCGAACGGCATCTTCGCGCTGCCCGTTGAACCAGTAGGCTCGGCCGAGCTCGTAGTACGCCTCGATCAGATTGGGTCCGATCACGAGCGTCTTCTGGAAGAAAGTCTGTGCGTCCTCGAACATGTCGCGCTCGAGATAGAC
>JAYUTY010000125.1:0-6247 GCA_043754875.1 Gemmatimonadota bacterium | reverse complement strand
ATGCGTCTGGCCCCTCGATCCGGCTCTTCCACGGCAACCACACCCTCAACACGTTCTACATGTTCGAGGACCGCCCACACTCGATGCTCGAGTCGATGGCGACGGCGGTCGGCGCGCGAGCGGGCGACGTGATCGCCTTCGGGCACACGCACAAGCCGTGGCACCGCGAGGTCGCGGGCGTGCACTACGTGAACACCGGCAGCGTGGGCCGCCCGAAGGATGGCGACTGGCGCGCAGGCTATGTGCTCGTGGATATGGGCACCAGCCCCGTCGGCGTGGAGTTCGTGCGCGTCGAGTATGACATCGAGCGCGCCATCGCCGGTGTACGGGCGGCGGGCCTGCCGGAGGACTTCGTCGAGTTCCTCCGGACGGGCGGCACGCCCGCGACCGCGGCGAGCTCGCCGACGGGCGCGACCGCATGACGCCGCGGGCGGCGTCGATAGTCCGCGGCCAGAGCGGCGGCCGCAGAGTCGCCACGTAAATTCCCCTCCATGGCAACCCTCACCCGACGTTCTTCGCTCCGCTGCCCGGCCTGCGGCCACGAGGAGGAGCTCGAGATGCCAACCGACGCGGGCGTGTTCTTCCACGCGTGCGCGAGGTGCAGCGTGCTCTTCTGGCCGGCCGCAGGCGACTGCTGAGTGTTCTGCTCATACGGGTCTGTTCCCTGCCCGCCGAAGCACGGTCATGACGATGAACAGGACTGTTGCCGTCCGACGCCTCTCCCCGGCGCCGAAGGCACATGACGACTCCGAGCGAGCGGGAACAACCGACGACGTGCCGGCGCTCGAAGCCGCGCTCGCACAAGACGAGCCGCTGGTCCGAGAGCACGCGGCGTGGGCACTGGAGTGGCTGGCCCGCACGTCGCACGAGTGATCGTGGGCGTACGACGCCTCGATGCCAACCTGCTGCTCCGATGAGGAGTGAGGTGAGCAGCGCGCCGCTCGAGCTGGCCGACGTGGCGAGCATGCCGCTGGCGTCCACCCGCGCGATCAGAGCGCAGCGCGACACCAATGAGAATTGGCCCAGTTCTCGCGACCAAAGGCGCTCGCGCGCGCCCAAGTGACGCATTCGTACGTCCTCCGTGATGCCGGCATTACTCAATGCGCGCTGTCGGTACTCCCGCCCCTCCTGCCCGAACTTCCATGCCCAACGCCGCCCCACGCACCGCACTGACTTCGTCGCACGGACGCCGCACGCTCACCGTCGCCGGCGCGGCGCTCGTAATCCTCGGCGGCGCGGCCAGCGCGCAGCGTGCCGCGCCGTCAGCGCTCGCGAACGGCGGGCCGGCGTGGGCGTCGGTCCAGCAGGCACTCGGCGGCAAGGGCACGATGCAGCCCGGCGACGTGCTCAAGTTCGGCTTCCCGCGTAGCGACCTGCAGGTCACCGTGGACGGTGTTGTGCTCAGGCCGGCGCTCGCCCTCGGCTCGTGGGTCGCCTTCAAGCGCATGGGCGCCGGCGCCACCGCCTCGACCATGGTGATGGGCGACCTCGTACTCGCCGAGGACGAAGTCGGGCCCGTCATGCTCGCCCTGCAGCAGCGCGGCGTCGAGCAGACCGCACTTCACAACCATGTCCTGCACGAGTCGCCGCGCGTGATGTACATGCACATCATGGCGCATGGCGACGCCGCGAAGATCGCCGCCGACATCCGCACCGCGCTCGGGCAGAGTCACACGCCGCTGCCGGCCATCGCTGCCTCGAGCGACCCAATGCCCGCGAGCCCCGCGCCGTCAGCGCCCATCGACCTCGACACGGCGGGCGTGGCCCACGCGCTTGGTGCCGCGGGCAAGATTAACGGCGGCGTCTACCAGGTGAGCGTGCCGCGCGCCGAGCGGGTGACGGACCACGGGATGGAAGTGCCGCCCTCGATGGGCGTCGCGACCGCGATCAACTTCCAGCCCACAGGCGACGGCAAGGCAGCGATCACCGGCGACTTCGTGATGACGGCCGATGAGGTCAACCCGGTGCTCCGTGCGCTGCGGGACCATGGCATCCAGGTGACCGCCCTGCATAGCCACATGCTCACCGAGAGCCCGCGCCTCTTCTTCATGCATTTCTGGGCCAACGACGACGCCGTGAAGCTCGCCAGTGGCCTGCGCGCGGCGCTCGACCGCATGAAGGTGCAGCACATGCCGGCGAAGGGGTGATGGCCGCAGCGATTCGCGACTGACCGATGTCCGACGCCGAGTCGCCGACGTCGAGCGCGTCGGCGGCGATCCGCGCCGGCCTCGTCCGGGCGCTCCTCGCCGCCGTGCTGTTCGGCGCGAGCGCGCCGCTCGCGAAAGGACTGCTCGAGGACGTGCGCCCGCAGATGCTCGCCGGCCTGCTGTACCTGGGCTCGGGGCTCGGGCTGCTCGTCGTGTGGCTCGCGCGACGCGGACGGGCGGGCGCTGAAGCGCCGCTCAGCGGGAAGGACGCGCCGTGGCTCGCCGGCGCGATCACGGCCGGTGGGGTGCTCGGACCGCTGCTGCTGATGGTCGGGCTGTCGCGCACGCCGGCGTCGAGCGCCTCGCTGCTGCTCAACCTCGAGGGCGTGCTCACGGCGCTCCTCGCTTGGTTCGTCTTCCGGGAAAACTTCGACCGGCGCATCGCGCTTGGCATGGTGGCCATCGTCGCCGGCGGCGCGCTCATCTCATGGACCGGGCGCGCTGCGCTCGGCGGCCTGCTCGGGCCCCTCGCGATCGCGGGTGCGTGCCTCTGCTGGGCCATCGACAACAACCTCACGCAGAAGGTCTCCGCCGGTGATCCGGTGCAGATCACGATGATCAAGGGGCTCACCGCGGGCGTCGTCAACACGGGGATCGCCCTCGCGCTGGGCAGCCAATTGCCGACTGCGTGGCGCGTCGCCGCGTCGATGGGGCTCGGCTTCGTGAGCTACGGGCTGAGCCTCGTGCTCTTCGTGCTCGCGCTCCGCGCCCTCGGCACCGCGCGCACCGGCGCCTACTTCTCGACGGCGCCGTTCGTCGGCGCGGTGCTGTCGCTCCTCGTCTGGCGTGATCCTATCACGCTGCCACTCGTGCTCGGCGGCGCGTGCATGGCCGTGGGCGTCTGGCTCCACGTGAGCGAGCGACACGCGCACGAGCACGTGCATGAGCTGATGGAGCACGAGCACCTCCACGTCCACGACGAGCACCACCAGCACACGCATGCGCCGGGCGACGCACCCGTCGGCGGGCCTGACGAGCCCCACAGCCACCGGCACCGGCACGACCCGCTCGTCCACAGCCATGCGCACGTGCCGGACATCCATCACCGGCACGGGCACGACTGACGGCCGGAGTCGGGCTCCTCGAAGCGAAGCGCCCGCGACCAGCGCCTGCTGCGCGAACCCTGAGCGTCGACCCCGCACCGACCGGGTTGTAGCTTCCGCTCGTGTTCACTGAGGGCGGGCCCGTGCTGCGGGTGCACGAGCCATCATCCTGACGACCTTCGACGTCCCCGCCCCGCTCGTGACCGTGGTCTCCCGCACAAGCACCGCGCCCGCGCTGGTCGCCGCCTTGCTCGCTGTAGGCATGCTGCTGATCCGCCCGGGAGTTTCCAATGCTCAGTCGCCCATCGCGGTCGGTTCAACGGCGGCGCGGAGTGCCGGCACCGCGTTGCCGACCCTTCGCATCGGTGCCCTCGGCGGCTCCCTGCGTCTCGACGGCCGACTGGACGAGCCGGCGTGGGCGGCGGCCGATTCGATTGCCAACCTGACGCAGATCGAGCCGACGGAAGGCATCGCCCCGAGCGGGCGAACGGTCGTCCGCGTGCTGGCGGGCGCCGACGAGATCGTGATCGGCATCCGCGCCGACGATCCCGAGCCCGGGCGGCTCGTGAGCTTCGCGCGTGAGCGCGACGCGGCGCTCGCCAACGAGGACCACGTGAAGCTGGTCCTCGACACGTACCTCGACGGGCGCTCGGGCTATGTGTTCGCGGTGAACCCGAACGGGGCGCGCTACGACGCCCTGGTAGCCGGCCAAGGCGAGAGCGAGAACGCGAACTGGGACTCCGCGTGGGAGGCGGCGACCGCGCGCACGGCCACCGGGTGGTCGGCCGAGATCCGCATCCCCACGCGGAGCCTGCTGTTCAAGCCCGGGCTCACCGAGTGGGGCTTCAACGTCCAGCGTCGCGTGCAGCGCCTGCAGGAGACCGACCGCTGGGCCAGCCCGGAGCGCGACTACAAGGTCACGCAGACCTTCCGCGCCGGACGTCTCACGGGTGTCCCGTCATTCGCGCTTGGTCTCGGGCTGAGCGTGCGGCCGTCCCTCACGGCCGGCGCGGGCATCCGTGGCCCCGGGCTGCCGGTGCGGGGCGACCGCGCGGCGAGCCTCGACGCCACGCAGCTTCTCGGCGCCAACACGCTCGCCGCACTCACGGTGAACACCGACTTCGCCGAGACCGAGGTCGACACGCGGCGCACGAACCTGACGCGTTTCCCGCTCGTCTTCCCCGAGAAGCGGACGTTCTTCCTGCAGGGCGCCGACATCTTCGACTTCGGCCTCGGCACGGGCGACGACGTGCGTCCGTTCTTCAGCCGACGCATCGGGCTCCTCAACGGGACCGAGGTGCCGATCCGCGCCGGCGGAAAAGTGAGTGGTCGCGCCGGGGGGACGAACTACGGCGCACTGGTGATTCGCACGGGCGACATCGACGGCGAGGCCCTGGCCGGTCTCGACTCCGTGACGCGCGCGGCCTTCCCGCGCACGTCGAGCACCATGGGGGTGATGCGCCTCCGGCAGAACGTGATGCGCGAGTCGAGCGTGGGCGTGATCGGCACGGTGGGCGACCCGCTCGGGCGCGCGGGGAGCTGGACGGCTGGCGCGGACGCGACCTTCCAGACGTCACGCTTCCGCGGCGACAAGAACCTCCTCGTCGGCCTCTGGGGGCTCGCCACCGGGCGCCGGGACATGGCGCAAGGCGGACTGACCGGCGGGCGCGGCGCGTTCGGCGGCAAGATCGACTACCCGAACGACCTGCTAGACGCGGCATTCACGTACAGGTCCCTGGGCGACGCGTTCGACCCGTCACTTGGCTTCGTGCCACGCCCCGGCGTCCAGATCCTGAGCCTGAGCGCCACGTTCCAGCCCCGCCCGCGCCAGCGCATTGCCGGGCTCCGCGTCCGGCAGATGTTCCACGAGTTCGAGCCGACGCTCGTGGCGGACCTCAATGGGCGGTGGGAGAGCTACCGCGTCTTCATGGCGCCGGTGAACTACCGCCTCGAGAGCGGCGACCGTTTCGAGCTCAACGTCGTTCCCGCGGGCGAGCGCCTGACGACCCCGTTCGAGATTGCCAACGGCGTGACCATCCCCGCCGGCACGTACCACTGGAACCGCTACCGCATCGAAGGCGGCCTGGCGGCAAAGCGGCGCTTCGGCGGCCAGGCCACCTGGCGGTTCGGGGACTTCTATTCGGGACGGCTCGATGAGCTGCAGCTCACGGCGTCGTGGAAGCCCTCGTCGCTCGTCATCGTGGAGCTGAACGGGACCCGCAACATCGGGCGGTTGCAGGAGGGCCACTTCACGCAGGACCTGATCGGCGCGCGGGTGCGGATGAACGTCTCGCCCGACCTGCAGGTCAACAGCTACGTGCAGTTCGACGACGAGAGCGACGCGTTTGGCGCGAACACGCGGCTGCGCTGGACGTTCTCGCCCTTTGGCGACCTGTTCGTGGTCTACAACCACAACCTCCGGCACGACATCGACCCCTCCACCGGACTGCCGCTCGCGGGAGGGCTCGAGACCGACCCGACCCGCCGGCTGGACCGACGGTGGGGCTTCGCGTCGAACCAGCTCCTAGTCAAGCTGCAGTACGCGTTCAGGTACTGAGCCGGGGTGGGGCAGTGCTGGGCTGGAAGGCTCGGTTGGGCGATGGACTCACGTCGGGCGGCGCCGTACTGCAGGACACCTTGGCAAGGGCTTCCTCTCCTGCGTAGGCCCTGAAGACACATCCCGCCGGGCCGGATGACGGCACCTGCTCAGTGCTCGCCCCTGAGAGTTCTGCGTCCGGTCGAGATCGAGATCACAAAATGGTTTTGCCGGCACTCTTCCCAGCACGTCTGCCGCTACAATGTGAAGCTCGCGCAGGAGATGAAGGTGCCGGCGTTTGCGCCGCGCGCCGCGATAGGCACGACGCCGGGCGGGCCGAAGGACGCGCGTGGACGACGAAATCGGGTCGCGCGGCGCTGCCGGACAGTCAGGTCCCCGTGTACGCACCCATCTGCGTCGCCTGGGATTCGCCTGCATGTTCGAGCCTCGTGTCACGCATG
>JAYUTY010000124.1:0-6265 GCA_043754875.1 Gemmatimonadota bacterium | reverse complement strand
GCCTGTGGGGCACCTTCATCGCCGTCTACTGGCGCAACTGGTTCGGCGCGTTCGGCGCCTGGGTCATCGTTGCACTCGCAGCGAGCGCGCTCACGGCCGTCACACTGCGCTGGAACCCGGTGCGGATGCTCGTCGGGCGGAGGGCCGCAACGCCGCCGGAGCCGACGCAGGCGATCGCGATGGCGCTCGAGGCCGAGGAGTCATACGCGCCACCGAAGCGCCGGCGGAGGAAGGCGGAGGCAGAGGAGCTCGCCGTACGCCTCGAGGGCGCGCCCGAGGAGTTTGCCGCGTTGGATCCCATGGCCGCGCTGCAGGGGACGACGTCGCCCGACGCAGACGCCAAGGAGGACGCCGCGATCGAGGAGGCGAACAAGCGCCGCGGCAAGAAGAAGCGCGGCGAGGACACGCCGCCGAAGCTCGGCCGCGACGAGCAGATCAAGGCCGCGATCGACGCGACGGAGGAACCCGAGAGCACGTCGGAGGATCTGCCGCCGACCGACCTCCTCTCGGAGCCCGTCAAGCGCAATGTCGATCTGGGCAAGCGCGAGCTGGATGCGATGGGCGCCAAGCTCATGGATGCGCTTCGCACGTTCAAGGTGGAAGGCGAGCTCGTCGGTCGGACGACGGGTCCGACGGTGACGCAGTTCGAAGTCGAGCCGGCGCCAGGGGTCAAGGTGCGGCAGATCGCGAATCTCTCGAATGACCTCGCGCTGGCAATGCGCGCCGCCTCCATCCGTATCGTCGCACCGATTCCCGGACGTGGAGCAGTCGGCGTGGAGGTGCCGAACCCGACGCCGGAGATGGTCGCCTTCCGGGAGATGCTGGACCACCCGGACTTCAAGAACGCGCGCGCGGCGCTCCCGATCGCCCTGGGCAAGGACCTCGAGGGCAAGCCGGTGATCGCCGACCTGGCGAAGATGCCGCACCTGCTCATCGCCGGCGCGACCGGCTCTGGAAAGTCCGTATGCGTCAACACGATCATCACGTCGCTCGTCTACCGGCACACGCCGAAGACACTGCGCTTCCTGATGGTCGACCCGAAGATGGTCGAGCTGTCCGTGTACAACACGCTGCCGCACCTGCGGCACAAGGTGATCACGGACAACCGCGACGCGGCCGCGGTGCTCAAGTGGGCCGTGATGGAGATGCAGGAGCGCTACGAGCTGCTCGCCGCGAACGGCTGCCGCAACCTTCAGGACTTCAACCAGCGCGTCCGCGACGAGATCCCGCTCAAGAAGCCGAAGTCCAAGGGAGTCGCGTTCGAGGATCTCGTGTATCGAGACGGGACGCTGCCGTACATCGTCGTCGTGATCGACGAGATGGCGGACCTGATGATGACGGTGCAGGGCGAGGTGGAGACGCCAATCGCGATGCTCGCGCAGAAGGCACGCGCGATCGGGATCCATCTCATTCTCGCGACGCAGCGTCCGTCGGTGAACGTCATCACCGGCTTGATCAAGGCCAACTTTCCCAGTCGGATCGCGTTTCGCGTCGCGTCGCAGATCGACAGCCGCACGATCATCGACGGCGCGGGCGCCGAGATGCTGCTCGGCAATGGCGACATGCTGTTCATTCCACCGGGCAAGAGTGAGGCGAGCCGCCTGCAGGGTGCGTATCTGTCGAGCGAGGAGACGGAGCGGCTGATGGGGTGGTACGAGGCGCAGCGCGACCGGCGTCGCGCGGCGCTGTCCGAGGCGGGAATGCACTTCGAGGCGGAGATGAGCCCGGACGAGCCGGACATCCTCGAGACCGTGCGCACGCGCGAAGCCGAGGCGCGAGCGGCAATGGAAGAGGGCGCGGGCGAAGCGCGCGGGTCGAGTGGCACGCGTGACCCCGACTTCCGACAGGCCGCGGAGCTGTGCATCCAGCACCAGAGCGGATCGACGTCGCTGCTCCAGCGTCGCCTCGGCATGGGCTACGGGCGCGCGGCGCGGGTGATCGACCAGCTCGCGGACGCGGGGGTGCTCGAGGCGACGGCGGGCCCGAAGGGACGCAGCGTGCTCGTGGGACTCGAGGATCTGGACCGGATCTGTGGCGTGTGAGGCGACGGTGAGATGGTCGAACGGACGATTCGTGTCTCGCACCACGCTCGTGGTCGCCGCGGGCGCACTGGTCGTCGCAGCGTGCACTCGGCGGCCTCTCGAGACGGCGCCGAGCCGTCCCCCGGTTGCGAGCACGCCTGCGGGATCGACCGCGCGTCCTTCGGCACCGCCCACAGCTCCGGTCGCGCCGCCGGTGCGAGCTAGCGAGCCGGCCGCGTCGCCAACGATCGGATCGTTCGCGACGTTCGAGCGCCCGAACGGTGCACTACTCCGGCCCGGAACGCTGACGTACCGGTTGACGCTCGTCCGAACCGGGCAGCCGGCGCGTCCGCTGGGCGAGCGAGCGGTCTCGGTCGTCGCCTCGACGACGGCGGGCGCGCCGACGTGGCTACTGCTCGAGACGCGGTCCGGCTCCGCCGTGCCGACGACCGACTCACTGGTCCTGACCCGGAGCGATCTCTCGCCAGTGCGCTGGTGGGCGAGCATCGGCTCGGCGCGCCTCAGCGCGAGCAGCACGCGCGACACGATCTATGGGGCGTCGATCACGTACCAGGGGCGGAGCTCCTTTGCCGTCGCCCTTCCTCCGGGTGCGCTGCTGACGGCGGGGATGGTGGAGCGCGTGATCGAGATGCTTCCGCTGCGCATGGGCTACCGGGCTGGCGCCTCGCTGCTGCTGGTTGAGCTGGGCAGCCCTCGTGCGGTACCAGCGGAGCTCGCGGTCGATCGTGAGGAGCGGATCGACGTCCTGGGGCGGGCAGAGGAGTGCTGGGTGGTCACGTTGCGCGCGGGCGCACTCGAGGAGCGGCTGTGGGTGACGAAGGAGGGTGCGCGTGTCGTCCGCACCGAGCAGGCGGTGACCGGCGGCACGCTGATCGGCGAGCTGGCGCGCTGAGATTCGCGGAGCGGCAGGAGCCGGATTGCGTGCTCGGCGGGCGCGGCGCGCTCGAACGCTTCAACCTGCGCTAGCCCGATGGTCGGCCCACGCCGATGGGCTCTATCCTGCGCCCCATGTCAGCGGCCAGGCAGCGCTTTGGCGAACTGGGTGAGCGGATTGCGGAGCGATGGCTCAGGGCGCGGGGGTGGCGTGTGGTGGAGCGTCGCTTCCGGACTGGGCATCGGGACATCGACCTCGTCGTCGAGCAGGAGGGGATGGTGGCCTTCGTGGAGGTCAAGGCGCGGCGCGGCGACCGGTTCGGGGATCCGGTGGCGGCAGTCAACTGGCGGAAGCAGAACGAGTTAGGACGTTCCGCCCGCGTCTGGGTCGCTCGGCATGGCCAGGGCTGGAGTGCGTTCCGGTTCGACGTCGTCGGTGTGCTGATCGACGGAGAGCGAGTCCGGGTTCGCCATGTGGCGAACGCATTTCTCCTGCACCTTTCGGCTTGATTTCGGGCCCCGATCTTCGTATTTTATTCGGGTATCGGAGTCGTCGCTTTTCCGGTACGCTTAAGCCCGCGTGGCCAGAGGATTACACGACAAACGAGAGGATCGACTACAAATGGCTGTGTCCACGGCATCAGAAGAGAAGAAGAAGGCGCTGAACCTCGCGATCGCCCAGATCGAGAAGAACTGCGGGAAGGGCTCGATCATGCGAATGGACGCGAAGGAGAAGGTTCGCGTCGAGGCCGTGCCGACCGGAGCGATCAATCTCGACGCCGCGATTGGCGTGGGCGGGATTCCTCGCGGGCGAGTGACCGAGATCTACGGACCGGAGTCGAGCGGCAAGACGACGCTCTGCCTCCATGTGGTGGCGAACGCGCAGAAGCTGGGCGGCGTTGCCGCCTTCATCGATGCGGAGCACGCGCTGGACACCGAGTACGCGCGGAAGCTGGGCGTCGACGTCGAGGCGCTGCTCATCTCGCAGCCGGACACTGGTGAGCAGGCGCTGGAGATCTGTGAGATCCTCGTGCGCTCTGGCGCGGTGGACATCGTCGTGATCGACTCGGTTGCGGCGCTCGTCCCCAAGGCGGAGATCGAGGGCGACATGGGCGAGTCGCACATGGGATTGCAGGCGCGTCTGATGAGTCAGGCGCTGCGCAAGCTGACCGGTGCGATTTCCCGCTCCAAGACGATCGTGATCTTCATCAATCAGCTGCGTGAGAAGATCGGTGTCATGTTCGGCAACCCCGAGACGACGACTGGCGGCAAGGCGCTCAAGTTCTACGCGTCGGTCCGGCTGGACATCCGTCGCATCGGGCCGGTGAAGGACAAGGAGGAGGTGGTCGGCTCCCATGTCCGGGTCAAGGTGGTGAAGAACAAGGTGGCACCACCGTTCAAGCAGGCCGAGTTCGACATCATGTACGCCGAGGGGATCAGCCACACCTCGCTGCTGGTCGACATCGGGTCCGAGGCCAACATCATCGAGAAGTCGGGCGCCTGGTACAGCTACAACGGCCAGAAGATCGGTCAGGGGCGCGAGAACGCGAAGATGTACCTGAAGGACAACCCGGCGATGATGGCGGAAATCGAGGAGAAGGTGAAGGTCGTACTCGGTATCTCGGGTGATCAGACCGCTCTTCCTCCCGAGGTCGAGGACGCTGAGTAACTGATGTAACCATGCGTTTGTCGCTCCTGGGGGGCTCCCGGGAGTGGCATCGCAAATGCCCTATCCGGCCGCCCACTCCAGGTGGCGATCGATCAAAAAGAAGGTATCGCGGACCAGGCGAACGGACCTTAGAATTCAGGAAGTAGCAGGCGAGTAAAGAGGAGCCGAGGAGTCGCTCTCTGGATCGATGGGGCCCGGAATCCCCACCGTGACAGAGCAACGCTCCTCGGCTTCTTTTTTTCGGGAAGAGTGGTGGGTGGGCGTGTCTGCATCGTTGCGAGAAGCCACTGCAACAGCATCACCGCGGAGAACGCGGAGGGGCAGAGGAAAAACGCAGAGGGCTGCCACGGATGGACGAAGAGGTGAGATCCGTGACCAGAGCTTGCCTGTTTTGGGTTGCGGAGCTGAAGATCTTCCGCCACCGCACGAGTCCTCACCCGGCAACCCCATTCAAGAGCAGTCCTCTGCGTTCTGTTCTCCGCGTCCCCTGCGTCCTCCGCGGTAAATGCCGTTGCCCTTCGACGCTGTCGCACTCCAGGCTGTCGAGGTTTCGCTGACCGTCCGTCGGAGCGCAGCACCGAACCCGGAGCAATCGACATGTCCGTGATCACAGCGATCCTGCCCACCCCACGGCATCCCGGCCGCTACGAGCTCGTCGTCGATGGGGAGAGCTATGCGACGCTGTCGCTCGAGGCGATCGAACGGCTGAATCTCAACGTCGGTCGCAGCATCGACGCGCTCGCCGAGCAGATCGCCGCCGAAGCAGCGCAGCTGAAGGTCTACGATCGCGCGCTCAACATGCTCGCCTTCCGTGCGCGCTCGAGTGCCGAGCTCTCGCGCGCGCTCGTGCGGAAGGGCGAGGAGAAGCCGCACGTCGAGCGCGCGATCGCGCGTCTTCAGGAGCAGGGACTGCTCGACGATGCCGCCTTCGCCCAGGCGTTCACGCGCGCCAAGGTGCTCGGCGCCAACCAGTCGCGCCGCCGAGTGCAGCAGGAGCTGGCGCGGAAGGGAGTGGCGCGGGAGGTGAGCGACGAGGCGATCACCACCGTCTTCGAGGACGAGGCAGTGGATCAGCGCGAGCTCGTGGAGACCGCGGCGCGGAAGAAGCTGCGCTCATTGGTGAAGCTCGAGCCCGTCGTTCGACGCCGGCGGTTGTACGCCTTCCTGGCCAGGCGCGGCTACGACGCGGACGACATCAGGAAGGCCATGGAGGCCGTGGGCGAAGAGATCCGGGGTGTGGCACCCGAGGACGAGTAGCAGGGGGCAGGCGGCGCACTCGTAGAACCCCGTTGGCGGGCCTATATTGCCCAGCATGCTCGCCAATGAGATCCGTCGTCGCTTCCTCGACTACTTCGCGCGTCAGCAGCACGTCATCCGCCCGAGCTCATCGCTCGTCCCGGCCGATGACCCCACGCTGCTCTTCGTCAATGCGGGAATGGTCCAGTTCAAGAAGGTCTTCCTCGGGATGGAGGACGCGCCCGACGGGAAGGGGCGCGCCACGACCGCGCAGAAGTGTGTGCGCGCTGGCGGAAAGCACAACGACCTCGAGCAGGTCGGCCACACCGCCCGGCATCACACCTTCTTCGAGATGCTCGGCAACTTCTCGTTCGGCGACTACTTCAAGCGCGATGCGATCCGCTTCGCGTGGGAGCTGGTCACCGAAGAGCTGGCGATCGACGCG
>JAYUTY010000123.1:0-17887 GCA_043754875.1 Gemmatimonadota bacterium | reverse complement strand
GGTGCGAAAGATCGTGGCGCAACACCACTGCATCAGCCGTGCGCATGGGTATCAACCGACCTCGGCAGCCGGTGTCGGTGCCGCCCCTTCGCCTCGCTCCCTGTAGAGATACCCGGCACCGAGAAGGAAGACGCCAACCGCTGCATACGCTCCCACCCGAAGCATGTCGCCTCCGATGTCCGTTGCCTCGGCAATCGCCTTGACTGCAGCGTAGATCGCGAGGGCCAGCCCCGCGGCCCGCAGGCGCCCGATTCCCAACGTCCGACCCGCGAGGATCGAGGCCACTCCGCAGGCGGCGTAGTAGGACATGAGGAGGAAGGTCGCGAGGTCGCGGTTGAAGGCGTGTGCGACCTCCATGCGCCCCCACACGATCGCGAAACCGATCACTGCCCCGATCCGCGTGCCACGCTCCGCAAGTCGACGCGCTTCACTGCCGCCCGTGGCGAGCACCAGCCCGACGGCGGCAACGCCCAGCGTCGCCACCAGTGCCGACGCCGATGACCTCGTCAGCAAGGGGGTGTAGCTGAATGGCCAACGACTCGCGAGTTGATCGAGCGCCGAGAGGCCGGCGGCCCCGAGCGCGGCAGCAACGCCGAGGAAGGGGAGCGGAGTCTTCTCCTCCCGAGTGAGCCACGACAGGAGCGTGGCCCATCCCGAGAGCCCCGCAACCAGCCCCAGCGGTGTGCTCCAGAGCCACGTCGCGATGGCGAGCCCTCCCAGCACACCTCCGACTAGAAGATGCGTGCCTCCACGCTCTCTCTCCTCACGCTGTCCCTCCAGTCGCCAGGCCATCATTGCAAGAGCGGTCCAGACCACGAGCACCGTACCCGCTTCCGCCCGGGTGCTCGTGCTCGCCATCGCAATGCCGAGCGAGAGCAGCGGCAGGGTGGGTGCACTCACCGCCCAATGACGTGGGGTCGGGGTGCGCACGAGCAGCGCGAGGTAGGTCACGACGGCGAGCCCCAGCGCCACTGCCGTACTGACGATCAGGGGCCGGTGTCCAAACTGGTCCCAGCCGCTGAGCACGCCGATCACCGCCGTGGCGAGCAGCGCACGCGGCAGGTCGCCGCGCCACTCCTCCTCGCCCGTCGTCAGCGCCACGATCGCGCAAACCGCCCCGAACAGCGCGACCAGATACGCACCGTACCAGGCAGTGCTCACTGGCAGCTCCGCCGCCGCTAGCGCGTACACGAGCGCCCCGGCGACGATCAGCGCGAAGGCACGACGCCATTCGGGATGTCTCGCCGTGCGCACCGCCCCTGTCAGAACGGCGGCGCCATACGCGAGCAGTGCCAACGGGCTCCCCGGCTCCGACGAGGTGACGAACGGCGCCGATAGTGCGCCTCCGATCGCCACGAGGAAGAGAAACTCGCTCTCGTCGCTGAGCGCGAGCGCCACGAGCGCGATCGAGGCGATATCCACCACGATCAGCGCGACTCCAGTCGGCACGAGGTGGAGCCGCGGTCCCGCCCCCCAGGCGACGAGGTCGAGCATCGCCAGCGATAGCGCCAGCAGCACCGACCCGTAGCGCACATCGCCACGCCGCCGGAAGTGCAGACCCGCCGCCGCCATCGCCACCACGGCCAGGAGCCCGAAGGCGATTCTCACCTCGGGAGTGATCAGTCCCCGCTCGACGGCGAGCTTGATCAATGCACCAAGCGCCATCAGTGTGACGAGGGCAGCCAGCAGCAACGTCCCATACCGGCCGACGAAGGACTCCAGCTCCTGGCCATGAAGCGTCGCGCCCTGCGAGAGGCGGTCCCCGAAGGTCACCCCCCGTGTCGTCGCGCCGCCTGCGGCGCGGCGCGCGCCTCCACCTGGCTCCGCCGCTCCTGACGTGCCGTCGAGTGCGGCCGCCGTGGGCCGGCGAGGTGGCTGCCGGAGCGCCGCGATGACCGCGGCGGCGCTCTGTGTCGCTCGCGGATCGACGCGCTCCGTCCCCGCTGCGGTACCGCCTCGAAGCTGAGCGAGCTCGGCTCGCAGCGTCCCGACCTCCCGCGCAAGCTCGTCCACGCGGGTGGCGAGCGCGCCCAGCTCGGGCGCGCTCGAGGGTCCCTGCTCCGATTGAGGCATGAAACCAAGCTACGGTCATTCGGTCCGCCCGCCAACCAGACGACCGCACCGCTCGGCTTACGGCCGCATCACCACCTTCGTGCAGCCGTCCTCCTTGTTGCAGAACATCTTGTACGCATTCGGCGCTTCCTCGAGCGACAGCCGATGGCTGATCAACGACGTCATGTCGAAGTCACCATCGAGAACGCGCTGCAGCAGATCGGGCAGGAACCGCTGCACGTCGCACTGGCCAGATGCCATCTTCAATCCCTTTCCAAAGAACGCGCCGATTGGAAACTTGTCGATCAACCCGCCATACACGCCGATGATGCTCACGCGGCCACCCTTCGCGGCCGCCTGGATCGCCTGGCGAATCGCGGTCGGCCGATCCATCTCGAGGCGGAGTGTCTGCTTGAGCTTGTCGCTCCGACTGAGGAGGTCGTGGCCGTGGGCCTCCAGCCCCACCGCGTCGATGCACACGTCCGGGCCGCGTCCGCCCGTCAGCTACTTGAGCATCTCGATGAGGTCGTCGGTCTCCTCGTAGTCGATGACCTCCGCTCCGCAGACGTCGCGAGCCAGCGCGAGCCGCTCGGGAAAGCGGTCGATCGCAATCACGCGCTCTGCACCCTGCAGAAACGCGCTCTGGATCGAGAAGTAGCCCACCGGGCCACAGCCCCACACCGCGACGGTGTCACCGGGCCTGATCTCGCCGCGCGCCGCCGCCTGCCATCCGGTCGGCAGGATGTCCGACAGGAACAACACCTGCTCGTCGCGCACACCATCGGGAATCTTGATCGGGCCCACATCAGCGAAGGGCACGCGCGCATACTCGGCCTGTCCGCCAGCGTAGCCGCCGTACATGTGCGAATAGCCGAAGATCGCCGAGCCGGCCGTCGCTCCGTACAGCCCCTCGGCAATCTCTCCGTTGGGATTCGAGTTGTCGCACGCACCGAATATCCCCTGCTTGCAGAAGTAGCACTGGCCACAGGCAATCGGGAATGGGACCACGACCCGATCGCCCGTCTTCAGTCCCTTCACGCTTCGCCCCGTCTCCACCACCTCGCCCATGAACTCGTGGCCGAGGATGTCGCCTCGCTGCATGGTCGTGACGAAGTGGTTGTACAGATGGAGGTCGCTGCCACAGATCGCCGTCGCGCTGATCTTCACGATCACGTCGCTCTGCTGCACGATCTCCGGATCGGGCACGGTCTCGACGCTCATCTGACGCGTGCCCTGCCAGGTCACAGCTCGCATCGTCGCCTCCTACCGCTCTCGTGGCGTGGAACCGACGTACGCGGAATCGGCTGGACGACGCGCCGACGTGGTGATCTCGCCGGTCTCCATCAGCTGCTTGAACTTTCGCAGATCCTCACGCACCTGCCGGTCGGGCTCCTCCCCGAACAGCCGCGCGATGACCGCGCCGATTCTGCCAGCGGGCGGCTCGTAGTCGAGCGTCACCCGCACGATCGTGCCACGCCCGCCCGGTGCATCGCTGAAGTTCACCGCGCCCGCATTCGAGACATCCGGATGTCCCACCGTCTTCCACGCGATGATCGAATCGGGAACGTCGTTCACGATCTCCGCGTCCCATTCCACCGTGCGGCCTGCGGGTGCCTTCGCCACCCAGTGCGAGCGGGTTGGCGACGAGTTGCTCACGGAGACGAGATGCTCCATGAAGTGTGGCAACCGCTCGAAGTCGCGCCAGAACTCGTACAGCTCCGCCCTTGGCCGCTCGATCGTCACGGCGCGCTCCACCTTGATCGCCTTGCGCGCATTCACGGTGGCCGCGCGGCTCCGCAGCTCGCCGCGTACCGGAGACTCGAGCACGGCGTCCGCCGTTCCGGTGCTCACGCCGAGCGCCCGGTACACCATGCAGTGCCCGGTGGCGCCACGCTGTAGCAGGCCTCCACCGAGCAACGCCGTCGCGATGCCCGCGCGATCTCTCCGCCGGATTCCATACGCGATGAGCGCGGCGCCCAGCACCACGGAAGCGATGCGCTCCGGCTGTGCGACGTTCAGCTTCGAGGGGTCCCGCTGCAGGATGCCTGGCCGCGTTCCCGAGCGCCTGGCGCGGCTTGACGCCGCTGCCGTCAGTGATGCCATGATGGTCCTTGGTGTGATGTCGAGATCAGGAGCGTGCAAGGGAAACCAGCTCGCCTCGGTGAATCAGGGAAGGCTGGAAGACATGGTGCTGTCGAGCGAGACGTCGTAGCCGCCGTCCGCGATCGCGAGCCGCCGCCCTTCGCGCAGCGTGACGTCCCCCACCTCATCTCCCTCGTAGGATCCGAGCGCGGGTTGCGGTGCATCCGCGCGCACGAGCGCCGTGGACGCGTGACGACGGCGCGACACGGCGAGTGCGACGACTGCGCCGAGCGCGCCGAGCGCGACGCCGGCGATCGCCAACGTGCGCGCCGAGACGACGGGCGGTGGCACATCCACCACGCCGTCACGATTGGTGATCGCTGCCCGATCCCTGTAGCGGCCGTGCGCAGGACGCGCTCGCTCGTCGAAGTGCTGGGCGAGTTGATGCAGCTGCTCCTGCAGTCGCGATCCGCGCATCGGTGGGCCATGGCCCGTGATGGCCGCCGTGGGCGAATAGTCGGCGAGATGCTGAACCGAGCGGCGCGACGCATCCCAATCCGGCGTGAAGTACATCGGCGGGCCGTGCATCTCGGGCCGCTGAGTGAGTGCGGCGAGCAGCGACTCCTGCTTCGTCGTCGTGAACGCGTCTCCAGCGATCACCGTGCGATCGCTGTCCCGCACGAAGGAGACATGGCCCGGCGCATGTCCCGGCGTCGGGATCCAGCGCCAGCCCGGCATGCCGGGCACGCTTCCATCGGCGGGCAGTGCGTGTACGCGATCGCCCAGATCGATCGGGCTCTTCGGAAAGGTGAACGACAGAGCGGCCATCATGCCTCCACCCACCAGCGGCTCCGGCGGTGGATAGGCCGAGCGACCCGTCAGATACGGTAGCTCGAGCTCGTGCGCGTACACCGGCACGTCCCAGTCGCGAGAGAGTGTGTGGATGGCGCCCACGTGGTCGAAGTGACCGTGCGTCAGTATGATTGCCGCGGGGCGCGATTCGGCACCGAACAGCACTGCGGCGGCACGCTTGATCCTGTCCGCCGAGCCCGGTAGCCCCGCATCGACCAGCGCCCACGAGCCGCTGGGCGCTCCGGGTGCGCCGACGAACACGACGTTGACGATGCGATCCAGCAGGTACGACAGCTCGGACGCGACGTACTTCGGCGAATCGGGATGCGCGTCGCGATGGATGAGTGAGTCCAGCATGGCCTCTCGCACGTGTGCAGATGAGATGTGGCGCGACTCGGAGTGGCGCCGCGCAGCATTTCTGCTTTCAAGCCGTATGCCCAGAGCACCCCGTCGGTGCCCGCGCCTCGCGCATACTCCGCAGAATATCCCCTCGCGTTCGCTACGACGTGCGCGTGATGATCACCAGCGGTGATTCGGCAACTCCCGGACGCGCGACCGGCACGGTCAGCTGCTGAGCTTTGGCGACTGCGGTCTCTCTCTGTCCCCCTTCCCCCACTTGCATCGAGTCTGGCTCGTCGCGCCCTCGCCGCCGCTCGAGCGTGTCCTGCATGCCTTCGCGACGCTCCTGCAGGCGGCGCTCGACATCCGGACTCACGCCGCGCGCGAGGCGTCGCTCGGCGCGCCGCCGATCCGCGGTGCGATCCCAGGCGTCGAGGTGCACGAGCATGTCGTCGAGCGAGCGCACTCGACGCGCGCCATCGGTCTCGCGCCGGAAGACGACGTGCGTCCATCCCTTCATCCCGACGGGCCGGTGCCACGCGCCTGCCATGCGCACGCGACGACCGGTGATCGCGTGCCCCACCACGCGCTCGTAGCGCGATCTCGGCAGCAGCGTGATCGGGAACAGATCGTCCCATGTGCACAACCGCCCCACGTCCTCGTACGCCGCGGGACGGTCGTCCATCTCGAGCAGTGACGGTGCTCGTCCGCGCATGACGGCCGCGATGAGCTGGAGCGAGAGCGGATCACCGAGCGCAGTAATCGTTCGCCAGAACCGGCGCGTCGTTCGCCCCGCCATCTCGCGCAGTGATAGCTGCTCGCCACCGACGGTGGGCCACAACTGACGATCGACGTCGGCCTCGAACGGATTGGCTGGGAAGCAGCTGAGCTTGGCAACCCATCCCTTACGCGACGAATGTGGTGCGGGCACGAAGCCGCGCACCACCGGGATGCCGTGTGCGGCGAGTTGTTCGAGACCGTAGCTCTCCCACTCCATCACCCGCCGCACGACGCCGACGATGAGCGTCGCGGTTGCCGCCATCAGCGCCGCGTCAGGGGTGAAGTCGGCGGTGACCTCGACTCGATTGCCACGCGGGCGCACGCCGATGCCCGTCGAACGCTTGTTCGCGGCCAGAAGCGCCACGGGTGCGGCGAGCACGTGCGTGAGCAGATACGCGAGCTGCTCCGCGCTGCGTCCAGCGCCGCGATCGCTCTCTGGCACGTCGAATGACACATTGTAATGCGCGCTGAAGCCCACGAGTCGAACATCGCGTCCTGTTCGCGCCTCCCATGCGTCGAGCTCGTTGCGCAGGTATGCGAGACTCTCCCACAGCGAGCGCGCGCCTCGCGCGCCGCAGCCGCGGGCGATCTCGATCATCGGTGTCGCGATCTCCATCACGCCGGTGTCGAAGTACAGCGCGCCACCGGTGGGCAGGTGGTACGACCGACCAGTGCGATGCACCAGTGGGCCGCGCACGACGTTCCTCGGCGAGCCGAACACGTCTTCCGGCCGCTGGGCGACCCCGTCGATGACGGTCGTGAACTCCGCTTCGAGCCCGATCGCCGGAAGCGCTCCACTGACGGCCGTCCGAGCATGACGTGATCCATGCTCCGTCGCGCGCTCGGCCTTTCGCTGCTCGCTCACAACGGGTCGCCCGCCAACTTCAGGTTGAACGTTTCCCCCGCCGCCTCGCGCGGCGTGGTCACCACGTAGCCAAGATCGACATGCAGATGATCGTCCGTCTTGTCGGCCTCAGCTCCCAGCGGACGCGTCCACACTGTGGGGAGCACGCCGCGGAAGATCTCAGCGTACTTGGCGATCGACTCCTGCGAGTCCAGGTACGTGTCGCCCACGCGGTAGACGTTGGCCGCCGTTCCCCAGCAGTGCGGCGACGCGCCGCCGATCCGCGCGTGCCGCGGCGAGCAGTAGCCTCCGTTCGCGCCGATGTACACGGATGATCCGACCGTGTCGCGGAACAGCTCGAGCGCGGTGGCCAGCTGCACCACTGCGCATGGGATGTATCGTGGGAAGATGCGGAGCGGAGGCGCCTCACGCACATCTGTATGGATGAATTCGGACACGCTGAAGTGTGGCGAGAGGTACGTGTCCCTGGCCTGATCCCACGACTCGATCTCGTAGAAATAGCGCGGCAGCACGCGTGCCTGACCCGCATGGTCGCAGAGAATGCCGCTCGGCATCAGCACGTCTCGATACCGCCGCTCGAGCCGGCGTCCATCGACGAGCCGAAGCGTGAAAGGCGGTATGGCGGTTGCCATCAGTCGCGATCTCCAACGAGTGAGGCGTAGGCGAGATACGAGGCCGCAGCGATCGTCGCCGATCGTCCCGTCGCCGACGGCTCCCATTCGGTCAGCACCGCGAGCGCGTACGGCTTGCGGTTGGGCAGGTAGACGAGCCCCGCGTCGTGCGCGATGGTGGAGATCTCCCCCGTCTTGTGCGCCACCCGTGCGCCGCGCGGCAGACCGGCCGGGATCCCGCTGTTGAACTGCTGACCGAGCAGGACGTCGAGCATCTGCTGCGAGAGCGTTGGGCTGAACGCCTCCTCCTCCCCGATCAGGCGCAGCAGGCCAACGAGGCCGTTGGCCGTGACCCGGTTGTTGATTCCGTGTTCGAACGCCAGCTCGTCTTCCACGCCACGTCGCAGATCGATGCCCTCGAGCCCGAATGAGTCAAGCGTGCGCTGCAGGATGTCGAGACCCACGAGGTCGAGCAGCAGGTTGGTCGCGAGATTGCTGCTCGTCGTGATCATCGCGTCGGCGAGCTCGCTCACGCGGAGCGTACGGCCGATCTCGCGATGGATGTCGGCGTTCGCGTCCCGGTCGAGCCGGACCCGGTACGGCGAGCCGTCATACGCGCTGAGAAAACGATTGCGCACGTGCAGCCGCGACTGCGGAAGCAGCTCGCCCCGGTGAATTGCGCCGAACACGCCGAGGAGGATCGCCACCTTGATCGTGCTCGCCGCGTGAAACCAGCGGTCAGCGTGATAGTGAAACGCACCGCCGGTCTCGAGGTCCAGGAGCGCGACACCGAGCGCACGTGCGCCGGCGCTGGCCTCCAGCTCCGCGAATCGCGATTGGAGCTCGAGCGGCGCATCGAGCGGGGGAACAGGCGATCTGGGCGCGGTACGGGTGGGCATGGCGGGCCGAACAGTCGCAACTCAAGTGCCGCGGCGCTCCTCGTGCGAGCCACCGCGTGAGCTTCCTGGCGTGGCTGTCAGAGGTTGCCGCGCATGATCCGTGGAGTAGACAATCCCGGCGTTCCCGCGAGGAGCGCCACGGACATTGCGAGATGTCGTCCCAGGGCTAGGTTGACGCTTTCGCCACCCATGGCTTCTGGCGAGGCGGCGATCTGCCTCACCCGTTCTGCTTCACTTCAACCATTCAGTCGATGCGCCGCTGCTCGTTGCTACTCGCCGGATCACTTGCGCTCGCAGTCGCCCCCGCACGACCGGTCGCCGCACAGGGCGGGCAGACCGCGCGCGACTCGCTCGCCCGTCGGCCCATGTCCGCAGTCGACGTCGCGAAGCTCGGCGCACGCGCCGACAGCTTCGTCGTCATGGTGCAGGGCAGCCCGCTCGGCTACCAGACGACCTCGCTCACCCGGTCGGCCGATGGATTTGCCTACCGCACGTCGCTCCAGATCGGTCCACTCGTGCAGCAGACGATGGAAACGCGATTCGGGGCTGACCTCACACCGCAGTCCGTCAGGGGCGGCGGAGCGGTTCAGGGCGTCACGGTCGCCATCCACGTCGCCTATTCTGGCGGGCGGGTGAAAGGCTCGAGCACGCTGCCGACGGCCGCTGGCATCAAGACAACGTCGGTCGATACTGTCCTCGCACGCGGCACGCTGGATGACAACATGATTGGCGCGCTCGTGCCCGGCCTCGACTGGAAGGCTGGTGCGAGCTTCTCCGCCCAGTCGTTCGACGTGGGCACGGGTTCAACACGGGAGATCACGCTCTCCGTCACGGGCACCGAGTCGATGACGGTACCAGCCGGCACCTTTGAGGTCTTCCGCGTCGTTCGCAGCGGTCAGGAACCGGCGCTCACCCTCTACATCACCACGTCGGCGCCTCACCGGGTCGTCAAGATCGCTCCAGAGGGCGCGCCGATCGAGTTCGTCCTCGCCAAGTAGGGGGTCGGAGATCGCGGGGTGGGCTACCTGACGCCTTCCGGCGAGCAACCGGCCTGAAGCGCTGATCCAGCGGCGGAGCGACGAGTTCGTTGCCCACTGGCGGACTCTTCGTCAGAACATTACAGTGTTGTCGAAGCAGTAAGCACTACAGACGAGCTCGAAGATCGACGAGGGCGCACTTCCGCGCCCCCTCGATCGGACAGATACGGCTGATCGCTCCTTACTCAGGACGCGACAAAGGCAAAACCGGTGAAAGCCGGTGACGCAAAGCTACGAGGCTAAGGCGAGCGCTCCTCTCTCGCGATGCCAGTCGGGCTGCCGAACGAACCTCAGGCAGGGGCTTTCTCATGCACCGTATCGCCACCGCGATCCGCGTAGTTGTAGCCGCACGTGCGGCTCACCTGGTTCCCTCGTCCCGCAGAGCACGTCACGGTATCGCCGTGGCGATGGCGACTGCGCTGGGCACCACCGGGTGCGGAGGCGCTGCCGATCTGACGTCGCCCGTCGCGGCACCGGCTCCAGCGGCGCCGATCTCGACGGAGACTGCGAGCCACCCGAGCTCGCTCCCGATCGAGATTCGCTTTCTCGGCGACGTGCCGGACGACGTGCGCGCCGCGGCCCTCGCCGCCGCCGACCGGTGGATGAAGGTCGTCGTCGGACCGGTGCTCCCCGTGCAGATCTCGCAGAGCGTGCGGCCCTGCGGCGTCGGTCCGCTCCTCAACGAACGCGTGTCGGGCGTCGTGGTCTTCGTGCGCATGTCCGATCCGGACTCGCTGGTCGGCCTGGGCGGGACAGGTGGCGCATGCGGGATGCGCAGCGGCTCGCTGATCTCGTACGAAGGGCTCGTCACGGTCAGCAGCTCCGGCCTCGCCAATTCGCGGGCGGCGGGATACCTGCCCACGATCTTCCTTCACGAGCTGGGTCACGTCCTTGGCATCGGCACCAACTGGTCGGCCAGCCCGTATCTGCGCGACGCCAGTGGTGAGAACCCGGTCTTCGCCGGACCGAGCGCGATGCAGGCGGCGTTCGAAGTCGGCGCGACGGCATCTCCGTCCACCCCGATCGCGATCAGCCATCGGGGAGAGTCGGGGGAGTTCACCCACTGGCGCGCGCATGCGGTCGGCAACGACATCATGCTCTCCGGCGGCGGCAACGCACTGACCGCCGTCTCGGCTGCGACGCTCCACGACCTGGGCTATCAGGTGCAGCTCTCCGCAGTGGACGCATACCAGGCTCACTAAGGATACACTGGGCCGGCGATCACCCTCGCCGGCCTGTCGCTCGACCGCAAGCGGGAGCGGCGCCAGGGCGCGCCATTGCGCGACTCCAGACGACGGTGTTTATGTGCCCGTCGCACCCTGCCCCTCCTCACCGCCGGTGAGCCGGTAGCGACTCTCAGCCCCGACTTCACATGGCAATTCCGATCGACGACGCTGCGCCCCCTGCTCCGGCGAGCGCGGCGCCCGTGCTCGAGCCGACCGGCAGCTCCCACTCACTCGCGTGGGTGGGACCGTTCGCCGTCTTCATGCTCTGGCTGGCGGTGGACAAGTACCTGCCGATCGCCAATCCCGCGAAAGAGCTCCTGCGTGACGCGGTGCTCGTCGCGTCGATCATCGGCTTCTCGCGCCGGGTGCTGCCGACGCGCGCGCCTCACTGGAAGGCGAGCATCCTCCTCGGACTTGGCGTCTTCGCCCTCTGGGTGGCACCCGACGCGCTGTTCCCCGGGTGGCGCAGCTCGGCGCTGTTCCAGAACTCCGTCACCGGGCACCTCACGCAATCGATCCCTGCCGCGGAGCTCACCCCGCTCATGCTCGCGCTCCGGATGATGCGCGCGGCGCTGATCGTCCCCATTCTCGAGGAGCTGTTCTGGCGCGGGTGGCTGCCGCGCTGGCTCCAGGACACGCGGTTCGCCCGCGTCCCGCTCGGCACCTACACGGCGTTCACCTTCTGGGCGACGGCTGCGCTCTTCGCCGCTGAACATGGGCCGTTCTGGGAGGTCGGGCTGCTGTGCGGAGTGGCGTACAACTGGTGGATGTGGCGCACGCGATCACTGGGGGACCTGATACTCGTGCACGCGGTCACCAACCTGGCGCTCTCACTGTACGTGATCGCGACTGCTCGATGGATGTTCTGGATGTGAGCGCAGCGGCGTCGTGAGCGAAGCCGAACCCGACACGTGAAAGACCCACCCGGCATGCCGGGTGGGTCTTTCACTTTCTCGTTCAGCAGCAGACAGCGACTACCAGCGATAGTGCGCGAACGCCTTGTTCGCGTCGGCCATGCGGTGCGTGTCTTCCTTCTTCTTCACGGCGTTGCCCTCACCCTTCGACGCGGCGATCACTTCGGCGGCCAGCTTCTCGGCCATCGACTTCTCGTTGCGGTCGCGGGAGTAGCTGATCAGCCAGCGCATCGCCAGCGCCGTGCGGCGCTCGGGACGGACTTCCACCGGGACCTGATACGTCGCGCCCCCGACTCGGCGGCTCTTCACTTCCACGACGGGCTTCAGGTTGGTGAGTGCCTGCTTGAAGATGTTCACGCCGGGCTGGCTCGTGCGATTCTCCACGAGGTCCATCGCCGCGTAGAAGATCCGCTCGGCCGTGCTCTTCTTGCCCTGGTACATCAGGACGTTGATGAACTTGGAGACGGTCTGGCTGTCGTACCGGGCATCCGGAAGGATGATGCGCTTGACGGCGCTCTTGCGGCGGCTCACTTCTTACCTCCCTTGCCGGCGGTCTTTGCAGCGGCACCGGCCTTCGGCTTCTTGGTACCGTACTTGGAGCGGCTCTGATTGCGGCCGTTGACGCCGGAGGCGTCGAGCGTGCCGCGAACGATGTGATAGCGAACGCCCGGGAGATCCTTCACACGACCGCCGCGGATGAGCACGATGGAGTGCTCCTGGAGATTGTGTCCCTCGCCCGGGATGTAGGCGGTGACTTCGAAGCCGTTCGTCAGACGCACGCGCGCGACCTTGCGCAGGGCGGAGTTCGGCTTCTTGGGCGTGGTGGTGTAGACGCGCGTGCAGACGCCCCGCTTCTGCGGGTTCGCCTTCAGCGCCGGCGCCTTTTCCTTCTTGGCGAGGTCGCGGCGGGACTGCCGGACCAGCTGGTTAATCGTCGGCATTCAACCTGATGATGTTCGTCGATCTGCACATACGTGGATCGCCTCCGAACGAGGCGGCACGGAACAGACTCCTAAGATACCCGGGTTCCGGGCCTGGATGCAAGTCGGGACCGCCTTCAGGGCTGCTGGACGTCGGAACGGAGGCCAAAGCGACGACGGTCCGCGGTGCGCCGAAGCGCACCGCGGACCGTCGTGATCGTCCCTCTCGTTCCCATCGGTACGGGCCAGCGTGCAGCGTCCTAGCGGTTGTAGACCGGAGAGAGCACGAGGGTGGTTGCGGCCACCGTCGAGGTGGCATCCCCGCGCAGCGTCACGGTGAGCACGTGGCCGCCAAGCAAGTTGATTCCCTTGAACGTGGTCGGCACGCTGCCAAACGTGATGGTGATGTCGGTGAGTCCAGGCGAGAGCGTCACGAACGGGCTCGCCGACTTGTATGTCACGCCAGACGCGAGCGGCACTTCCGTGCTCGTCCCCTGCAGCGTGCTGGTCGCCGAGATGGTCGGCGCGTTCGAGCTGGCGTTCACGAGGCGGATGTACGCCTTCGTGTAGTCGAAGCTCGTCGGGAGCGCATCCTCGATCACGAATGCATCCGACGACTTCGTCGCTGCGTTGTAGATGCCGCTGACGTAGTACGTGTAGAACTTGCCGTCGGCGACGTTCGTGCTCGCCGATGAGATCGCCACGCCATTGTCGGTTGCGGCCGCGATCCGGCTCGAGAAGGTGTACTGCCCCGGCGCCAGCATCGAGTAGTTGGCACCATTGGCAGACCCGCCGTACACGACGCCGTTCGTGGACTCGACACCTGTCGTCGTGCACGCGGGAAGGGTGGGCGGTGTGCTGCAGTTCGCGGACGTGATCGCGGTGAGCTTCTGATCGTTCGCGTAGAAGTTCACCCCGGGCGCGTTCACGGCGTAGTTCTGGAACCGGATGAACGCGCCCGTTGCCGGACTCGTGATGTCCTGTCTCGCATTCTTTTCGCACGCCGCGAGCGCGACGACGCAGAGCAGCGCTGCCGGGATTCGGAGTCGGGTCATGGAGGCGATCATGGTTGAGTGATCCACATCGGCTTGGTGTGATAGTCCAGCGCGAGCGCGCCGATGGCGGTGAGCCCCGGGACGTTCCAGACGTACTCTGAGTTGTAGCGCGGACGGATGCGCTGCACGAGCTTGCCGCTGTTGTCCGGATACAGATTCACCGGCGGGGCAAAGCCGGGGTACACCTGCTTGCCGCTGGCCGGATCGACGTCCGTGTAGTGGTAGCGGCGCATGTCCATCCACAGCTCGTTGTGCCCCCATGCCCACTGTGCGATGTACTTCTGCGACATGATCTGCGTGAGCGTGAGCGCGGCAGCCGACGCCGGCACGATGGCTGGGTCGGCGAGAAACGCCCCCTTTTCCGCTCCAGCGATCTGCGTCGGCGTCTGCCCGTCCTCGGAATTTCTGGCGTTCACGAAATCGATGTGCGACGAGATGCCGTTCCGGTAGGCGATGAGTGCGGTCGCCTTGTCGCCGGCGCGATACGCCGCCTCCGCCTTCACGAACTGGAGCTGCGCATACGTGATGACCGGGATCTTCGCCTTGTCCGAGAACACGTAGCGACCGGGCAATCCGGTGGCGGTGGTCCCGGGGTAGCCCCAGAAGTTGTTGGGCTGCTGCGCGGCGCTGAGGGCGCCGAAGCCGACGAGGTTGATGTCGAGGCCGCGATAAACGCCATCCGCAGAGGGCGAGAGCATTCGGGTCATGCGCGGATCGACACTGCCGCCGAGCGACGCGCCGTTCATCAGATTCACGACGAACTGCGTCTGGCGGTACGAGCCGAAGTTGTTGCGCGTCGGTCCGAGGAAGTTGCGGTCGGCGTTGTCCGGGCTGGTCGCCGGATAGGCCAGCAGCGCATCGTCCGCGTTGCTCGCGAACGACTTGTCCACGTTTGCGATCACGTCGGCCGGCTTGTACGTCGCCTTGTTGGAGAAGTGGTTCTGATTGATCGCCAGCAGCCCGTACGCGAACTTGAGCCACTTCGTGCGATCGCCGCCGTACATCTTGTCGGTCTTGCCAAGATACGTCTGATCGACCGCGCCGTCGGTGCGCTGGAGGTTCTTGATCGCCTCGCCGAGCAGGCGCTGCACCTCTGCGTACGCGAACTCCTGCGAGTCGTAGTTGAAGGAGAACGACGTGCCCTGGTTGAACGCTTCCTTGATGATGATCTCACCGTGCAGGTCGGTGAGCACCTGCCAGCCCCACGCCTTGAGCACGTATCCCACTCCGAGCAGATCCCAGCGCTGCTCGGCTTCCGCCTTCGTCATCATGTCGACGAGGTTCTGCCCGAACGACCAGTACACGTCGCGCCACTGCTGGCCTCCGTTGTCGCTGCTGGGATCATAGCCCATGCGATCCCAACTGCTCAGCACGGTGCTGGTGAAGGTCCACTGCTGCGTGTACCGGCCGACGAACCGGCCGTCGAGTTCCGGCGATGTCGCCATCCAGTGCTCGAGCGGCGGCAGGTAGAGGTTGGGGGACACGGACTGCGGGGCATTCGGATTCGTGTTGACGTCGACGAACTTCTCGGCATTGCACGCGCCGAGGAAGCTCAGAGCGCCCGCGAACAGCGCGACATATCGCTTTTTCATCGAGGTGCCGGAATGCAGGAAGGCCGGGACGATACCGCGGCGTCGAAGGAGTCGTGTCATCGTCAGAAGCTCGTGCGGAGGCCGAAGTTGAGACCGCGCGGAACGGGGAAGTTGCCGTAGTCGATTCCCACGCCGCCGGAGCCGCCGACCGAGGCCGACGTGCCGTTGGAGATCGGGTCGAGCCCGGTGTAGTTCGTGAGGAGGAACAGGTCGGTGCCGGTGACGAAGAGGCTCGCGTCACGACCGAACCGCTCCGGCACGCGGAAGCGGACGGTCACATCGCGGAGACGGACCCAGTTGATGTTCTTCTCGATGAACAGCTCCTCGCTCATGCCCGTGTAATAGGAGGGCTGGTTCGAGGGGATCACGACGATGGTGTTCTTCGTGGGGGTCGTCGAGTTCTCCTTGCCGTCGCGCAGCACGCCCTGGATGACGCGTGGCGTCTCCCGGTCGAGGGTGCTCGGCGCGAGTCCACGCGCCGTCAGGAACGCCTCGGTCGCGTTGAACACGTCACCGCCGCGGCGAAAGTCCACGAGGGCGTCAAGCGAGAAGCGGCCTGCCTTGAAGCTGTTGTTCAGCCCCATCGTCCACTTCGGCTGGCGATCGTAGCCGGCATTGATGAAGGTCGAGCTGCGGAGCGGGAGGCCGGTGGTCGGGTCGATCAGGATCTGATTCTGATTGTTCCGCTGATAGAAGAGCCCAGTCAGCGACATCGTGGAAAGTCCGGGCCCGGTACCGTTGCGCACGTTGGCGTAGAGCCAGGTGTCGGAGACGTAGGCTTCGGGCAGTGCATTCGGCAGCGCGAGCGTCTTGCCGACGGAGCTGTTGAAGTTGGCCGTCACGTCCCACGAGAAGCGCGAGCGCTGCACAGGAGTACCACGGACAGTGACCTCGAGCCCCTGGTTGCGCGTCTCCGCGCCATTCAGGTTGAAGAGGATGTAGCCGGTGGCGTAGCTGCCGCGGATGTTCTGGACGATCTGGTCCTTGGTCTGCTTCCGGTAGACCGTGGCGTCGATGCCGAGGCGGTCATCCAGAAAGCCGGCCTCGACGCCAGCCTCGTACGAGCGCGCGAACTCGGGGCGCAGGTTGACGTTGGGACCCGTGAAGCCATAGCCATATCCCACATAGGATGTGGACTTCGCCTCGAGTGACGGGCGATCCGAGTAGGGATCGGCGTCACGACCAACTTCCGCGTAGCCGCCGCGGAGCTTCGCGCTCGTCATGAAGCGATGCAGCGACGGAAAGGCGTCTGTGAGGATGAAGCTGGAGTTGATGCTCGGATAGAAGAAGCGGTTGGCGTTCCTCGGGATCGTCGACGTCCAGTCGTTGCGGCCCGTGACCGTGAGGAACAGGTAGTTGTTCCAGTCGGCCGTCGCCGATCCGAAATAGCTGTAGAGTCGCCGCTGCGCGTTCACCTGGCGGCTCGACTTGACCTGCGCGTTGTTGATCGAGACGAAGTTCGGGTCGAGGAAGTTGACGCCGTAGAGCGCATCGACGGTCGACTTCTTGTCCTGGACGGCGTTACCGAGGGTGGCGTAGGCCGAGAGTGCGTGCGTGAACGAGTGCCGCTTGAAGTTCAGGAGCGTCTGCGAGTTCACGATGCGCGTGACGTCGTCCGCCTGGTCGATGACGCCCTGGTTGCTCAGTCCAGCAGAGCTCTCGGGGTGACGGAGGACGAGATTCTGGTTGGTGTAGGCATCGACACCCAGGCGGGTGCTGAGGTCGGCCCAGGCCCACTTGGTCAACGTGACGGCCCCGTTGGCATAGATGCGATTCGTCTTCTCGTTGAACGGGTTCTTGTTCACGTTGAAGTACGGATTGTCCACTTCCGAGCCCGCCGCGAGGTTCGTCGCGCGACGACGCGTGCCAGCGGCGGTGAGATAGTCGCTGGCCTGGTCGGTCTGCGGCCAGAGCACGAGACCAAAGAAGGGACCACCCTCGCCCTTGTAGACCTTGTCGGTGCTGGAGTTGGTGTACTGCATCGACAGGTCGCTCTTGAGCCAGCTCGTCACCTGCGCACCCGATGCGCCCGTGAGGGTGATGCGCTCGTAACCGGAGTTCGGCACCACGCCCTTCGACCGCGCGAACGACGAGGCGACGCGGTAGTTGACGCGGTTATCCGCGGCGGCACCGCTGAAGTCCAGGTTGTGCTTCTGCGTCACACCCGTGCGGAAGAAGCCGTCGATGTTGTCGTAGAACGTCGCACCGGCGGCATAGGGGGCGCCGAAGTACTGGAAGGAGCCGAACAACGTACCGCCGATGGTCGAGAGGCCGAACGTCCGCTGGAGGTCGGGCCGAGCGCGAACGTTCTCCACCCGAAAGCTGTTGCCGTAGGTCAGACCGCTCGTGCCGGCCTTCCCGCGCTTTGTGGTGATGATGATCGCCCCGTTGGCGGCATCGATTCCGTAGAGTGCCGCGGCCTCGGGGCCCTTCAGGACCACGAGACTCTCGATGTCTTCCGGATTGATGTCGTTGGAGCGGCTCGTGAAGTCCACCCCCCGGTTCGCGAAGTCGGTCGAGGAGCCCGGTGCTCCCGAGCCCAGCGAGTTGGAATTGAACGTCTTGTTGTCGACCGGCAGGCCGTCGATGATCATGAGCGGCTGGTTGCTGCTCGAGATCGAGCTGACGCCGCGAATGGTGATCGATGACGACGATCCCGGGAG
>JAYUTY010000122.1:0-6292 GCA_043754875.1 Gemmatimonadota bacterium | reverse complement strand
GCGCTCACGATCTTTGTCGCCACGCTGATCGGCCGCATCGCCAACGGGCACATGTGGCTCGGCGCGCTGGTCGTCGGCGTGCTGGAGCTGGTCGGCGGCTTCGTCCTCCTCAAGCGCGGGCTCTCGGCCTTTGCCGAGCCGTCGTATACGCTCGAGGAGACGCGCCGCGCCCTGGCGGACACCGCGCACTGGACCACGCCGCCGCAGACCCGGTAGTCGCCCGGGCTGGTCGGCACGGAGGACGAATGCGACACGGCGGAACAAGCGCCGTGTCGCATTCGTTTAGCTAGTCTTCCCGTGATGTCATCCGCCCTTCTGCTGCTCGCCCTGGTGCTCCAGGCCGGCAGCGCGCCGACCGCCGCTGCGCCCGTGCCCTTACAGGGGACGCGTGGCATTCGCAGCATCGCCATCGACGAGCGCCTCGCGACCGATGCCACGCTGCGGATCGGCGATCGCGTGCTGATCACCGCTGCACCAGGCGAGCCGGGCGACTCGGCGATCATCACGGCGATCGTGCGCCGCGGTGCGGATCCGGCCGAGATCGCGCGCGGCGAGTATCGGGTGCGACTGCACCTCACGCAGCTCCAGTCGCTCCTCGGCTACGGCGATCGCGTGGACCGGTTCGCCGTCGCCACCGCATCGGTGGACGCGACCAGCGATGCGCAGTCGCGGATCAACGCCGCCGCCTTCGGCTTTCGTGCCCACCGCTCGCGTGACATCGCGGTGCAGACGTCCACCACCTTCGCGGTCGTCTCGCGCTTCCATCGCGCCATCGGGGTGATCACCATCGTGGCGAGCGCCATCTTCCTGCTCTGCATCATGCTCCTCAAGGTCGAGGAGCGGCGGCGCGACGTGGCCGCGCTGCGCCTCATGGGGATCTCCGGCCGCACGATCATCAACAGCGTCGTGCTCGAGGCAGCAGGCATCGCGGTGCTCGGCAGCATTGCCGGCGTCGGCGTCGGCGCGGTGGTCTCGTGGCTGGTGAACTGGCACTACCAGGGCGTCTATCGTACGCCGCTGAAATTCTCGATCGTCACCGGCGACATCGTGCTGCTCGCCGTCGCGCTCTCGCTCGTCCTCGGAATCGTCGCGGGCTGGCTGGCCGCGCGACGCCTGGTGCAGGTGCCTCCGCTCGCACTGTTCGGGCGCTAGCGATGCTCTTCACGCTCGCGGCTGCGTCGCTCTTCCGTCATCGCGCCCGCACGCTGCTCGCCATCCTCGGCGTCGCCGTGAGCGCGGCGATGCTGCTGGACATGGTGATGCTCGCCAGCGGGATGCGCGAGTCGTTCCGTTCGCTTCTCCTCTCGCAGGGCTTCCAGCTCCGCATCTCGCCCAAGGGCACGCTGCCGTTCGACAGCGAGGCGACGATCCGTCGCGCGGACTCGCTCGTCGCGACATTGCGGGCGACGCTGGGCGTCGAGGCGGTGAGCCCCGTGCTCGGCGGGCAGCTCCACATCCCGACCGGCGCGAGCACCGTCACCTCCACGGTGCTGGGGCTCGAGCCCGCAGCGCAGGGCGACTACGAGCTCGTCGCGGGGCGGCATCCCACCGGCGCCAACGAGATGGTGGCGAACGACGCACTGCTCGCCGCAATCGACCATCGAATGGGCGACACGGTTCGTGTCGCCGCGGGCTATGACGCGCAGCTGCGCGCCCTCGCCGGCGAGCGGGTGCTCCGCGTCGTCGGGCGCGTGCGCTTCGTGTACATGGCGGCCGAGCAGAAGGGCGCGGCCATTCCGCTCGCGACGCTGCGCGCCATGCAGGGGCGCGAGTCGGAGGATCGCATCTCGCTCGCCATGGTGCGCCTGGCTCCTGGACAGGACATCGAAGCCCAGCGCGCGCGGTTCGAACGGCTGCTGCCGCGCGTCACAGTCATTTCCACCGCCGAGGCGCTCAAGCAGGTAGACGAGCGGCTCAGCTACTTCCGACAGCTCGCGGTCATCCTCGGCGCGGTGAGCCTCGTCGTCGGCTTCCTCCTGGTGACGACGCTCGTCACGGTGAGCGTGAACGAGCGCATCGGCGAGATCGCCGTGATGCGCGCCATCGGCGTGCGGCGTTGGCGCGTGGTGGCGCAGATCGTCGTCGAGGCGGCGGCGATCATGCTCGTCGCCGCGCCGATGGGGCTCGTCCTCGGCCTCGTCACCGCACGCTACCTCAACTCGATCCTCGCCCGCTTCCCGGGGCTGCCCGAGCGGATCGACTTCTTTCTCTTCCAGCCGAGCGCCGCGTGGACGTCGCTCGGACTGCTCGCGCTGTGCGGCGTGCTCGCCGGCGTCTACCCGTCGTGGCGCAGCGCTTCGCTGCCGATCGCCACGACGCTGCGCCAGGAGGCGGTGGGATGAGTGCGACGGTTGAAGTACGCGATCTAGCGCGACATTACATGATGGGCGAGGAGCGCGTGGCCGCGCTGCGCGGCGTCAGCTTCGACATCGACGCCGGCGAGTACGCGGCGATCGTCGGCCCCTCCGGCTGCGGCAAGAGCACGCTCCTCAACCTGCTCGGCGTGATCGACCGGCCGACGAGCGGCACCGTGTCGATCGCCGGCGAGCGAGTCGATCAGCTCTCCGATGCGCGCGCGACGGACTTCCGGTTGCATCGCATCGGCTTCGTGTTCCAGCGCTTCTACCTCATGCCCGCGCTCACGGCGCGCGAGAACGTGGAGCTGCCGCTGTCGGAAGCCGGGATGAAGGGCGCCGAGCGGCGAGAGCGTGCGCAGTCGCTGCTCGAGTATGTGGGGCTGGCGAAGCGCGAGAAGCATCGCCCGTCGCAGCTCTCGGGTGGCGAGCAGCAGCGAGTCGCCATCGCGCGGGCGCTCGCCAACGCGCCAAAGCTGCTGCTCGCTGACGAGCCCACCGGCGAGCTCGACGCACGAACGGGTGCCGAGATGATCGCGCTGTTCGAGCGGTTGAACGCGGATGGGACGACGATCGTCGTCGTGACGCACGATGAAGTGCTGGCGCGCGCGACGAAGCGGATCATTCATATGCGCGACGGCACCATGGTAGGCGACGAGCGCACCCGATGATTCGCCTGTTGGCTGTTCGCAATCTCACGCTCAAGCCGTGGCGCACGCTCTTCCTGCTCTTCGGCTTCAGCATGGGCGTGGCTGTGATGATCGTGCTCCTTTCCATCGGAGAGGCACTGCTCGACCAGGCCAAGGATGAGAAGCTCGTCGGCGGTGGCTCGATCACCGTGCTGCCGGAAGGTGTGGACGTCGAAGTGCTCAAGACGGGCGGGCTGGGCGGGCTCTTCTTCTCGATCGATCACGCGCGCTTCGTCTATCAGCAGCTGCTCGCGTCGCCACGGCTGCGCGGGGCGGTGAGCGCTGCCGCGCCACAGATCGAGGGCAAGCTGCTCTACCTGCGCACCGCCGATGGACGCGAGCGGCCGGTGCGCGCGGGTGGCGACATCCCATCGCTCACGCGCGCCGTCGGTGCGGCGCCGATGGTGACGACCGGCGCGTGGGGCGACGACTCGCTCGACCGCCGATGGCGCGCGCCGACTGCAGCCGAGTTGCGGCACGACATCGATCGCTTTCATGCGCCGCCGGCGGAGGTGGCCGGCGACCCGAGCTGGGCCGAGTGGCACTACTTCAACGTCATCACGCCTGACCGTAAGCAGTGGGCGTTCGTGTCGTTCATCGTCGCGGGTGCGGTCGGCGACAGCACGAGGCCGTGGGGCGGACAGGTGCTCGTCACGCTGCACGGGCAGGGCAGGCCCGCTCGGCGGTTCACGAGCACCGTGCCGTCGGCGCAGGTGCGCTACTCCACGACCGACGCCGATCTCCGCATCGGCGAGTCGCGCGTGGACGTGCTGCCCGACGGTCGATACCGCGTGCATGCCGTCGCCCGCGCCGACCGGGGCGGCACACCCTTGGCGCTGGACCTCGTCGTCTCGCCGGCCGCCGGCCAATACTTTCCCGGCGCCGCCCTCGCGAGCGGCGTCGTGAGTGGCTACGTGGTGCCCGCGCTGCGCGCCGATGCGTCCGGCACGCTCTGCGTCGCGGCGCAGTGCACGCGCTACGACGGCGTGCAGAGCTATCACGATCACAACTGGGGCGTGTGGCGCGGCGTGACGTGGGAGTGGGGAGCGGCGCGCGCCGGCCCGTACACTTTCCTTTACGGGCGTGTCGAGCCGCCGGACAGCGTCGCGTCGCGCCAGCCGCTGTTCGTCTACGTCGTGGATTCGTCCGGCTTCCTCGCGCTCTTCCGGCCGCGCGAGATCCGTTACGTGGACGGGAGCACGACGCGCGTCGGCGGCGCGACGATCCGCACACCGTCGTCGGCCGAGATGATCGACATCCGCGGCGACGACACGCTGCGCATCACCCTCGCGATCGAAGACGCCGCGGCGAGCGACACGCGCCAGGCGATGGTCGAGCGTGGCGACGCGCTCGCCGCGCGCGGGTTGCCGCGCCCGTACTTCGTGCAGATGAAAGGGACGGCGACGATCGGAGGGCGGATACGAGGAACCCCGCTCGCCGGAACGGGAGCGGGGTTCTTCGAGACGTACCGCTGAGACTATCGCCGGGAGCTGGCGAGTCGCCGGCTCGTCGGCACAGACGTCAGCGAGAGTCGAGGCGGCGGCTGGAGTCCGTCGCATCCGGGCCCGGGCGTGATGCCGGGTTGCCGTCCACGCGATCCTTCATGTCGTCCATCGTGTTCGCCGCCTTGTTACCCAGACGCTCGGCGCCCGTCACGGCGCGGTCCATCGTGTTCGCGCCGGCGTTCTCGGCATGGTGGGCCGTGTCGTCCGTCGTGTTCGCGACGCCGGTGGCAGTGCCGCCCATCGTCGAGCGCCCGCGTGTGAAGCCCTCGCTGGCGTAGTTGCTCATCGTGGACCACTCGCCGTACTGCTTCGTGTGCTCCGGCGTCCAGCCACGCTGCATTTCGCTCTGCACGTGGTTCCAGTCCTTGTCGGCGTAGTCGGGATTCTGCGCCGCGACGTGGCCGAGGTGGTACGCGGGGCGAACGTCCTCGAAGGAACGGTCGGCGACGCGGTTTGGAGAGCTCTCGTAGCTGTTGCGGTAGTGGCTGTCGTCGTCGTGCGTCAGCTTGCTGGCGGCCTCGGAGATCGCGCGGCCGCTCCACCATCCGCCCAGCGCGCCGGCGATGCCGCCGATGAGCGTCCCGACCGGTCCGCCAACCGAGCCGATCGCGGCACCCGCAAGCACGCCGCTGATCCCACCCGCAGCCTCGCCGATCTCATCGCCCACACTGGGGTTGCTGTCGTGCTTGCCAAGCGCAGCGTCCTTCGCGCGCTCGATCCGGCCGTCAGTGGAATCGTTGTTGAGGTCGCGGTTGTCCATGATGTCCTCTCGGTTGTTGAGTGATGAGCCTGCCGGAGGAGAAAGCAAGATCGAGACCGATTTCAGCCGACACTCACGAGCCCGCCACCGGGCGTCAGCGCTTGACATAGCCAGCTCATGCGCGCCGATTGGTGGCATGCGCACGCGAATTCGCCTCGGGACGCAGGGCTGGAACTACAATGCGTGGGTCGCGCCGTTCTATCCGGTGGGCACGCGCGCTGTGGACTACCTCTCCGTCTACGCGCGCGCATTCGACACGGTGGAGGTGGACTCGACGTTCTACGCCGTCCCCGCCGCGAAGACGATGCGCGGTTGGGCGGAGCGGACGCCGACGGGCTTCACCTTCTCGCTCAAGCTGCCGCAGGAGATCACGCACGAGCGTCGCCTGCGCGATGCGGACGACGTCGCCTCGCTCTTCTACGAGCGCGCGCGCGAGCTCGGCGACAAGCTCGGCCCGGTGCTCATTCAGCTCGGTCCCGACTTCGGGCCGGTGGAGCTGCCTGCACTCGCCAATCTCCTCCCGACCTTGCCGCGCGACATACGCTTCGCCGTGGAGTTTCGGCATCGCGGCTGGATCAATGACGGCGTGCTCGCGCTCCTCGCTGAGCACAATGTCGCCCTCACGCTCACGGACGGACGCTGGATCCCGCGCAAGCAGATGCTCGCGCTCGCGGCGCGCCCTACCGCGGACTTCGTCTACGTGCGCTGGATGGGGCCGGACCGCGACATCGTGGACTACTCGCGTATCCAGATCGACCGCACGCGAGAGCTCGAATCGTGGGCCGGCGTGCTCTGGCCGCTCGCCGAGCGGAAGGTGTCGGTGTACGGCTACATCAACAACCACTTTGCCGGCCACTCGCCGCAGAGCGCGCGCGAGCTTCAGCGGATGCTTCGACAGACCCCTGTCGATCCGTCCACGCTGGGCGAGCAGATGAGCCTCTTCTGAATCGAGCACCGGACGCGAGTGCCGCGCCGCGCCCGTTA
>JAYUTY010000121.1:0-6293 GCA_043754875.1 Gemmatimonadota bacterium | reverse complement strand
TCAGACTGCCCCCGCGCGCATGAGGTCGTGGAGGTGGACCACGCCGACGATCTGGTCGTCGGAGCCGAGCACCGGCAGTGCGATGATCCCCTTGGTCTCCAGGAGATGCACCGCCGCGCTCCCGAGCTCGTCGGCATGAATCGACTTCGGGGTACGGGTCATCACACGTTCGACCGGAATGGGGAAGATCTCCTGTTCCTGCTCCATGAGGCGCGAGAGATCGCCCGTGGTGATCACGCCGAGGAGCCGTTGATCCGACGCCGCGATCATGCAAATGCCCCGACGTTTCGCCAGCTGCACGATCGCTTCGCGCATTGTCGCCGTGTTCGCGAGGATCGGCAACGCCTCGGCGACCATCACGTCACGCACCCGGAGCAGCAGCTTGCGGCCGAGCGACCCGCCCGGATGGAATCGTGCGAAGTCCTCACGTCGGAAGCCTTTTTCCTCGAGCAGCGCAACTGCGAGCGCGTCGCCGAGCGCGAGCGCGAGCGTGGTGCTCGTGGTCGGCGCCAGGTCGTGCGGGCAGGCTTCCTCGCTCACCCATGCGTCGAGCGCCACCGTGCAGAGGCGCGCCAGGGCCGACGTCGTGTTCGCCGTGATCGCAACCGTCCGTACCCCCAGCCCCTGGAGATGTTCTAGGAGCGCGAGCAGCTCGTCCGACTCGCCGGACTTGGAGAGCAGGATCGCGACGTCGTCCGACCCGACGATACCCAGGTCGCCGTGTACGCTGTCAACCGGGTGGAGGAAGGTGGCCGGGGTGCCGGTCGAAGTGAGCGTCGCGGCGATCTTCCGCCCGATCAGCCCCGACTTGCCAACGCCGGCGACGATGACCCGACCAGTCGATCCGGCGATCATCGTCACCGCTTCGGCGAATGAGGGCCCGATGCGCTGTTCGACCTGGGCAAGCGCCTCGCGCTCGAGACGTACGACACGACGCCCACGCTCGACGATCTGCTCGGCGTTCACGACGGTCGCCCTTCGAGCGGCAGCGACCGCTCTGCGACGTAGCGCTCGGTGATGGACTCCCACTGAACGCGTGCCCGGAGAAGCGTCTCGGCAAACTCGCGCACCGCACCGGCGCCGCCAGTTCGCGTGAGCTGCATGCTGCACGCGGCCTTCACCTCGGGGACGGCATTGCCCACCGCAACAGGAAGCCCGACGAGTCGGAGCACCGCCATGTCGGGAAAGTCGTCACCGATGAAGGCAGCCTCGGACGGCGCGATGCCATGCCGGTCGAGCATGGACAGAAGTGCCGGCAGCTTCTGCGCATCGGGATCCTGCGCGAGATCCTCGATCCCCAGTTCGGCGGCGCGCAGCCGAACGCTCTCCGAGACCCGGCCGGTGACGATTGCCACACGGATGCCGGCCTTCTGGAGGAGGTAGATGCCGAGCCCGTCCTGGATGTCGTAGCGCTTGAGCTCGACCGGCTTTCCATCGGCGGCGCCGAGGTAGATGCCGCCGTCCGTGAGCACGCCGTCGACGTCGAGGCCGACGAGGCGGATGGAGCGCGCCACCGCTTCGGTGATCATGCTCGCGACCGAGCCCAGATGTCCACGGCGCGCAAGATGAGGTCGTCCAGTTCGTGCAACGGCATCATGTTCGGCCCATCGCTCGGTGCGCGCGCCGGATCGGGATGTGTCTCCATGAACAAGCCGTCGACACCAACCGCACAGGCGGCCATCGTCAGGGGCGGAATGAACTCGCGCGCGCCGCCGCTCGTGCCACCCTCACCGCGGCCCGGCTGCTGCACGCTGTGCGTGGCGTCGAAGATCACCGGCGCGTCGCAGGCGGCGCGCATGCGGGAGATGCCACGGAAGTCGACGACGAGATCCCCATAGCCGAAGAAGGTGCCGCGCTCGGTGGCCGCCACGGGCGCGTCGCCGGTGTGACCGGCGTCGCGGTGCCCGGCGCGGACCTTCTCGAGCGCACCGCGCATCCCCTCCGGGTGCATCCACTGGCCCTTCTTCACGTTGACCGGCTTGCCGGTCGCACCAGCCGCGATCAGCAGGTCCGTCTGGCGGCAGAGGAAGGCGGGAATCTGGAGTACGTCGGCGACGGCGCCGGCGGCTGCACACTGATCGGGCAGGTGCACGTCCGTGAGGATGGGCAGCCCAGTCGCGCGGCGAACGCGATCGAGCGCGGCGAGCCCTTCGTCCAGGCCAGGTCCGCGCGCAGCGCCCACATTGGAACGATTGGCCTTGTCGAAGCTCGCCTTGTAGATGATCCCGCCCGGCACCCGCTCCGCCAGCCGCGCGAGGTGCTCGCCGACGTGCAGGTTGAGCGCGTCGTCCTCGAGGACGCACGGACCGGCGATCAGAAAGAGCGCGTCGCGCGGGAACAGGTTGTCGCTCACGAGCGCGACGTCTCCGCCAGCTCGGCGACGGCGGGCGGCTGGTCACGTCGCGCGGCGTGCGCGGTGGCAGCGGCGATGAAGCCGGAGAAGAGCGGATGCGGCCGCGTGGGGCGCGACTGCAGCTCCGGATGGAACTGGCAGCCGACGAAGTACGGATGCGCGGGCAGCTCGACGATCTCGACCAGCTGGCCGTCCGGCGAGAGGCCGCTCAGCCGCATGCCGTGCTCGACGAAGAGATCACGATACTGGTTCGACACTTCGTAGCGATGGCGATGCCGCTCGCTGACCTCGGCCACACCGTACACCTCGGCGGCGCGCGAGCCGCGTGCAAGGCGGCATGGATAGGCGCCCAGCCGCATCGTGCCACCCATGTCGGTGACGTGCTGCTGAGATTCCATCAGGGAGATCACCGGGTTGTCGCACTCGGGCGCGAACTCCGAGGAGTGGCTGTCGTCGAGTCCGCACACGTTGCGGGCGAACTCGATGATGGCCGTCTGCATGCCGAGGCAGATGCCGAAGAAGGGGAGTTCCGATTCGCGCGAGTGGCGAATGGCCTCGACCATCCCCTCGACGCCACGCACGCCGAAGCCACCCGGCACGAGGAGCCCGTCGTAGCGCGACAGAATCTCCGCCGCGCTCTCGGCGCTCGTGAAGCTGTCACTCGCGACCCAGCTGATGTCCACGCCGACGTCGTTGGCGATGCCACCATGAATGACCGCTTCCTGCACGCTCTTGTAGCTGTCGACGTAGTCCGTGTACTTGCCGACGATGGCGATCCGCACGCGATCGTGCGGCTGCACGATGCGCTGCACCATCTCGCGCCACTCGGTGAGATCGGGCGCGGGGCGCTCGATGCCGAACTTCTGGAGCACCTTGTCGTCGAAGCCCTGCTCGCGGAAGGCGATCGGGATCTGGTAGATGGACGAGACGTCGGGGCTCTCGATGACCGCTCCGAACTCGACGTTGCAGAACAGCGCGATCTTCCGCTTGATCTCGTCGGCGACGGGGCGCTCGGTGCGAACGACGAGGATGTCGGGCTGGATACCGATCTCCATCAACTCGCGCACGGAGTGCTGCGTCGGCTTCGTCTTGAGCTCGCCGGCGGCGGCGATGTACGGGATCAGCGTGAGGTGGACGAAGATCGCGTTCTCGCGCCCGACGTCGTGGCGGAACTGCCGGATCGCCTCGAGGAATGGCTGCGACTCGATATCGCCGACCGTGCCGCCGATCTCGACGATGACGACGTCATTCTCCGGCGCGATGCGCCGGATCGCCGACTTGATCTCGTCCGTGATGTGCGGAATCACCTGCACGGTGGAGCCGAGGTATTCGCCGCGGCGCTCCTTCGTGATGACGTTCAGGTAGATGCGCCCGGTCGTCACGTTGTTCGCCTGCGAGAGCGAGCGATCGATGAAGCGCTCGTAGTGACCGAGGTCGAGGTCGGTCTCCGCGCCGTCGTCGGTGACGAAGACTTCGCCGTGCTGGAACGGCGACATCGTGCCCGGATCGACGTTCAGGTATGGATCGAACTTCATCATCGTGACGCGCAGGCCGCGCTCCACGAGGAGTCGGCCAAGCGAGGCCGCGGCGATTCCCTTGCCGAGCGAGGAGACGACGCCCCCCGTCACGAAGACGAACTTCGTCGTGTGTTGTCGAGTGGTGGTCTGCATCAGCTCTGGTTCACCGTGAAAGTGGACCACTGCGCATTCGCGAGGTCCAAGTCAGCTTCTGTGTCGATCCCGCCGCGGACCACGTCCTTCACGAGGGCGACGCCGAGCCGAATGCCCGCCGCGAGGGGACGCAGCTGCTCCAGTCGCTCGATCTGCTCGAGGGGATGCGGCGGGAGGGCGACCCAACGGGCGAGCGCATCGGGGGTGTAGGCGTAGACGCCCACATGCCGCCACACGAGCGCATCGCGCCGGATCTCCTCGTCGCCCGACGTCGCATCGCGCAGGTAAGGAATCGGAGCGCGCGAAAAGTACATTGCCGCGCCATCATCGGCAGCGACGACCTTGACGACGTCGGGATGCCGGAGCGCGTCGGGCGAGTCGATGATCGCCGCGGTGCCGAGCGGGAATCCGTCTCGCGTGACCCGGGCGAGGGCGCCCCGCACCGCGGCACCCGAGACGAACGGCTCGTCGCCCTGCACGTTGAGGATCGCGTCCACATCCCGGTACGCAGCCATTCGTGCGACTTCTGCCACGCGGTCGGTGCCCGAGGGGTGCTCGGTCGACGTGATCACGGCTGTGCCGCCCGCCTGCACGACGCGGTCGGCGATCTCGTCGCTGTCGGTGGCGACGACGACCGAGTCCGCGACGCGGAGGGCGTAGACCCGCTCCATCACGCGGACTATCAGGGGCACCCCGGCGATGAGCCGAAGCGGCTTGCGCGGAAGGCGGGTCGCCCCGAGTCGAGCGGGGATGACGGCGAGTGTCTTCACGTCCGGCGCGAAGGAGCGCGCCCGTATGCAACTTTCACGCCAGCTAAGATACGCCGCGCGCGACCGTTCCGCAATTCTTGCTCGGCGCAAGACATCGTCGGCAAGCTACTTCGTGAGGGAGATGCCCAGCCCGACCTTCGTGCCGCGATGCCGTGCGACATCGGTCGTGACGTCGAACCGGAGCGCGCTGAGCCCCACGCCGGCACCGATCTCCTGCTCCAGCCTGGGCAGGGAGCCGACGCCGGCAGCGCCCATGATGTGGCGGAGCGTGAGCACCGGCGACCCGGCGAGCGGCAGGACGATGCCGGCCACGGGGATGATGTAGCGGCTCTCGACGAACAGAAGCTCGGTGCCGCCCTGCTCGAGAATGTCGAGCACGGGGAGCGTTCCGGAACCACCAAGATATGCGTAGCGTGCCAGGCTCACGGAGTCGCCAGCGGTGGCCACGCCGTGACCACGGAAGGCGAGGCGCTGCGTGCCGAACGTCGGGAAGTCGAGACGCCCGTCCAGTGTCAGCTGCGTGAAGCGCCCCGCATGTGCATTCGTCGTGAGCCCCTGCTCCAGCTCCGCATAGAGCCGTCCCGTGACGGGTGTGCCGGTGTAGTCGAACCGCTCACCGACGAGCGCCGAACCGATGTCCGACTGGACGACCACCGGATTGAAGCGCGACGTCTTCTCCGGATCCGTGCGCCCGCGGAAGCTGTAGACATTTCCGCTCGCCGTGATGCCCGAGACGCGCTCGAACCGGCCACCGATGTAGGGATCAAAGGTGAATGCGGACCCCTCGACGTGCGCGAAGACGCGACCTTCACCGAGGTTGGAGCGGAAGTAGTTCCGGGTGTCCGTCCCGAGGAAGAGTACGAGGGCGGAGTTCACGAGATCCGAGTAGTTCCACGCGTCGTTGCTCCGGGTCGTTCGCGCCGCGCGGCCCTCGAACAGCGGAGCGCCGCCTCTCCGCAGCCGAAGCGTCACGGCGGGATCGACGGTGCCGAGCCGGCTGCGGTAGGTCGCGGTAGGCTCCACCTCGAAGGCATGGTCCCCGAGCTGCATCACCGCCCCGATCGGCAGCGAAAGGCCATCCACGCGATCGTAGGATGGCGTGAGAAGCCCCTGCAATCCGGCGAGCTGGAAGACCGGCTCCGGATCGGTCGCGACTCTCGTCTCGCGGGCGGCGAGCGCGAATCCACCAGCGGTCGGCTCGATCGCGTAGCTCTCGTCGCGCAGGCTCTGCACCTCGCCTCCGACATGGCCCAGGGTCGTCAACGTGACGGTACCGCCGATGGCGGTGACTCGGCCGCTCACGTCCACGCCTGGTCGCAGGAAGAGATTCGCGCCGATCACGACGACGTCGCCCTGCACGCGGCTCGCGAGATAGGTGTCGCGACCGAGAACGACGAGCGACGTCGTGATGGTGGAGTCGCGCGGGAAGTCCACCCGGCCGCTTCCGACGACAATGGCGTGCGGCGCCGCGAGTACGGCGCGCACCAGCGGAGCGCTCTC
>JAYUTY010000120.1:0-6298 GCA_043754875.1 Gemmatimonadota bacterium | reverse complement strand
GATACCAGTCCGCGTGCAGCGCACGCCGGACGCACCCGCCGAGGAGCGATTTGTCGACCTCGCCTTCATACCGCTCGTCGAGGCCGATGGGACGCGTTCCGGCGTAATTGCGCACGGCAGCGACGTCACCGAGCAGGTGGCGGCGCGGCACGAGATCGAGCGCCTTCTGGTCGAGAGCAAGCAGGCCCTGATTGAGGCCGAGGCAGCCCAAACGGCGGCCCAGGCCGCAAACCGGCGCAAGGGAGAGTTCCTCGCCCTCATGAGCCACGAGTTCCGGACACCGCTGAACGCCATCGGGGGCTACGTCGAGCTGCTCGAGCTCGGGATCCGCGGGCCCGTGACGCCCCAGCAGCGCGAGGATTTCGCTCGCATTCAGCGAAGCCAGCGACACCTCCTTGGGCTGATCAACGGGGTGTTGAACTTCTCGCGCTGCGAGGCCGGCGCGGTGCACTACGACATCAGCGACGTGCTGCTGGAGCCCGTGCTGCACGCCTGCGAGTCGCTCATCGCACCCCAGGCGCGGGCGAACCGGATCACCCTCGAGCTCACCGCGTGCACCGAGCCGCTCACCGTGCGCGGCGACCGCGAGACGCTGCAGCAGATCGCCATCAACCTGCTCACCAACGCGGTGAAGTTCACCGCGGCGAATGGCGCCGTGACCCTGGCTTGCCGACGAGACAGCGGGCCCGCAGGCGAGTCCAGCATCGTGGTGACTGTGAAGGATACGGGCCGAGGCATCGCGCCTGAGGCGCTCGAGCGGATCTTCGAGCCGTTCGTGCAGGTGGACACGCGGCTGACGTGCACGGAGGAAGGGATAGGGCTCGGCCTCGCCATCAGCCGTGATCTGGCCCGAGGCATGGACGGCGACCTGACGGTCGAGAGCACCCTCGGCGTGGGCTCCACCTTCACGCTGGCGTTGCCGGCCGCGGGGTGATGCATTCCCGCGGCGAGCGTTGAGTGCAGTCGCAAGACGCCGGGCCGCGCACTCAACCACTGGCCCGACGGCCGGTTACCGGCGCGGCGCTCATGGCAGCGCGCGGAACGAGACCCGCGCGGTGCGCCGCAGTCGCTCAGCCTCGGTGCGGAGCTGACGCGCCATCTCACGCGCTTCGGCGGCCCGTGTGAGCACGTCTCGCGTTTCGATACGCGTCGTGGCCAGCGTGTCGCGGAGGGCGACGAGTTGCGAGAGCACTAGGGCGGACGTTACTGGCGGCATGGGTTGACTGGGCGCGCATCAACGGGGCCACGTCGTCGCGGCGCGGCCTCTTCGGCGCCCCTCACCCCGTGCTGCGTATCACCACATGCAGTACCCGTGTGCGAGAGAGGCGCAGAGTGTGCCATCGCCGGTGGGGAGTTGCACGTGCGGAGCGTGCTCGGCCAGGGGTCCACGTTCGCCGTCACGCTGTGCGGCGCGGTCACTGGTGGTCACCGCCTGCGCCGGCGATGCGCATCGCCAGCGACCACACCATCCCATCCGCGGCCGCCTCGATGTCACGAGCCTCAGCGCCCGTGAACGAGCGCACGGTGCGCGAGTGAACGCTCAGGACGCCCCTCATCTCTCCAACATGCCGGATCGCTACCACGACGCTGCTCACCGCGCCGAACCTGGTGGCCATGGTCGCGCCGTTGAAGCGGGCCGTCTTGGGCACGTCGTCGAAGATCACCGCCCCCTGCTGCGCCGCGGCGAATGCGCACACCGAGCCCACTCCGCCGGGAAGCCGCTCGCCGGCCCGGGGCACCGGGGGCGCCCCGGCACTCGCGACGACCTCGAAGTCGTCCGATGCTGTGCGCGCGAGCAGCACGACGGCATCCGACTTCAGCAGGTCGTTCAGCACGGTGAGCTGAGCACTGACCTGAGTCCTGAGCCGGGCACTGAGCGGTCCTGCCGCCACTCCACCCGCAGGCGCGGCATCCAGCGCGCGGCGATCGGGGGCGAGCCCGGCGTCGCGTTCCTCCATCCCCGTTGCGATCTCCGACGAATCGACGTTCGCCTTGCTCATCGCTGTGGCCCGCGCACGTGCGTGTCCGAATCCGAACGGCCGAATTGCGCAAAGCGCTGTGGTCCCCGCAGGGGCATGCGGCCGGTGAGGATCTCGCGCGCGCGCGCCAGGGCGAGGTCGAGGCTCCCGACCACGTTCTCCTCGCCGATCTCCGACATGGCGGGCGTCCCGGTGAGCGCAACGAGGGGCTGCATGTGCACGTCGGAGAGGATGACCGCCGTGCCGTCGCGCCGCGTGCGATGCACCACCTCCGTGAGCGCGTGCATGCCCGTGCTGTCGAGCGCCGAAACGTGGCGCATCCGGATGATCAGCACCTTGGGCTTCCCTGCCACGCGGGCGAGCGTGTCCTTGAACGTGGTCGCGGCGCCGAAGAAGAAGGGACCGTTGATCTCGTAGACTTCGACGCCATCCGGGATGCGCCGCGGATCCAGGAGCTCGTCGTCGCCGTGGTCGCCCTCGCCACGCGCTCCGTCCCGGAGCTCGCGCGTCACCACGTTGACGCTCGTCACTGATGCCATCCGGCGGATGAACAGGAACGAGGCGAGCACCATCCCGACGGAGATCGCCACGGTGAGGTCGACCAGCACGGTGAGCGCGAACGTCGTGAGCAGCACCGCCACGTCGCTCCGTGGGGCGCGCAGCTCGCCGAGGAAGGCGCGCCACTCGCTCATGTGATAGGCGACGACCACGAGGATTGCGGCGAGCGTCGCCATGGGGATGAGTGCCGCCCACCGGCCGGCGAACAGCGTGATGAGGAGCAGGGTCAGCGAGTGCACGATGCCCGCAACCGGGGTGCGTCCCCCGTTCTTGACGTTGGTCGCCGTACGCGCGATGGCACCGGTCGCGGGCATCCCGCCGAACAGCGGCGACACGATGTTGGCAATTCCCTGCGCAACCAGCTCCATGTTGGACCGGTGCTGCGCGCCGATCATGCCGTCGGCCACGACGGCGGAGAGCAGCGACTCGACGGCGGCGAGGAGCGCGATGGTGAACGCCGGCCCGACGAGCGCGGTCACCTGCGCGAGCGACAGATGGGGCATCACCGGGTGGGGCACCGACGCGGCGATCTCGCCGAACCGCGAGCCGATGGTCTCGATCGGCAGGTGAAGCAGCCGAACCACGAGCGTCGTGACGACGAGCGCGACGAACGGCCCCGGGATCCGCCGGCTGACGCGCGGCCAGAGCAGGATGATCGCCATCGCGAAGGCGGCAACGCCGACCGCATGCCAGTTCACCGTTCCCGCCGCGCCCGCGAACGCCCCCCATTTGGCGAGGAACTCCGCGGGGACCGCACCCATGCGGAGGCCGAAGAAGTCCTTGATCTCGCTCGAGAAGATGATGACCGCGATCCCGCTCGTGAACCCGGTGACGAGGGGGTGCGGAATGAAGCGGATCGCGCCGCCGACCTTGGCGAGGCCCATGATGACGAGGATCACGCCGGCCATCAGGGTGGCCACGATGAGCCCGTCCATGCCGTACTTCTGGACGATGCCGTAGACGATCACCACGAATGCCCCGGTCGGCCCGCCGATCTGGACGCGCGAGCCGCCGATGGCCGAGATGATGAAGCCCGCGACGATGGCGGTCCAGAGCCCGCGGTCTGGGGAAACCCCGCTCGCGATGGCGAAGGCAATGGCCAGCGGAAGGGCCACGATGCCAACGATGACGCCGGCGACGCTGTCGCTGACCAGCTGGCGTCGGTCGTACGACCGCAACGTGGTGACGAGCTTGGGGAGAAGCACGGTCCCGAGAGCCAGAGGAGCGACCCGACCGTGCCAGAGCACCGCTTCGAGCCCGCACAGTCATTGAACTAGCGTTCAACATCAGTATAGCGTATATTGAACGAGCGTGCAATGATCCGGTCGCACCTTTTCCCCGTCCACGATCCCCATGCCAGGTACCAAGTTCGCCGAAACCATCCGGCGCGAGCAGGTCACCGGAGCGGCCTATGAGCTGGCCGCCGAGAAGGGGCTGCGCGCCATCACGATCCGGGACGTGGCCGCGCGCGCGGGAATGAGCACCGGACTCGTGCTGTTCCACTTCACGAGCAAGGAGCAGCTCGTGCTGGAGTTGCTGGATTGGGTCCTGGAGACGACAACCGCGTTGCGCGTCGGTCCCGAGATCGAAGCCATTGTCTCGCCGCTCGACCGCTTCGTCGCCCTGCTCACCCAGGAAATGGAGCGTCTCGCCGCGGAGCCCGCTCGGACACGCATCTTCTTCGAGTTCTGGGGCGCCGGGCTGTGGGATGCCCAGATCCGTGGGCGTATGCAGCCGGAGCTGGACCGCTACCGCGCAGCCTTCCTGCCTATCGCGGACGCCGTGATTCAGGGTGAACCCGAGCGATTCAGCGGCCTGACGGCCGAGGCGCTGGCAGCCGTGGCGGTGAGCCTCGTCAAGGGCGGCGCCGTGCAGTCGCTCATCGAGCCGACCCTCGACCTCACGACGTTCCTGCTCACGACCGAGCGACTGCTGCGCGGCTCACTCGGCGGCTCGCTGCAGGAGCTGGCCCGCACGCCCGAGGAGCCCTCGGGTGCGTCCCCAGTCGGCGCCAGCGACTACTCCCCCTATCTCCCCGACGGCGTTCGATGATTCCCATTGACAACTCGCCCGCTTCACCGCGCCGGACGACCGAGAGCGCGCTCGCCATGCCCTCCATGGGACGCGCGCTCACGGTTCTGGCGCGCTCCTGCGCTGGGCGGTGCCCCCACTGTGGCGGGGGCTGGGTGCTCGCCGGGTTCGCCACCGTGCGTGGCCGGTGCGCCGGGTGCAACCTGCGCTTCTGCCGAAGCGACGACGACTACTTCTCGGGCGCGATGTTCTTCGGCATGCTGATCGGGGAAACGCTCGCCGTGCTGGGGCTCGCTGTTGTCCTGATGCTCACCTGGCCGAACGTGCCGTGGGGGCTGCTGCAGTACGGCGGGCCGGCGGTGCTGCTGCTCGTCCTGCTTCCCGTGCTCCCGCTCTCGAAGGTGGTCTGGCTGGGCGTCGACGTGCTGGTCCGGCCCGTGACTCCGGACGAGGTGCTCGACATCGGTTGGGCGCGCGCGCTCAGCGCGTGATACAGCTCCGTGCACGCTGAGGGAGCGAGATGATTGAGCGTGGAGCGCGCCTCCTGGAGGGCGACGTCGAGTCCCTCGCGGCGCACGCGTCGGTCGCGCGCATGCTGGTCGATGCCGTGGTCGATGAGTTGGTCTATCTCCTCGATCCCCTCGGCCGAATCCTGAGCTGGAGCGCGGTGGCCGAGCGCGCGACCGGGTACGCGGGCGAGGAGGTGATCGGCCGAAGCGTCGCGATGTTGTATCGCCCCGAAGACGTCGAACGAGGAGTCCCCGAGCACGAGCTCGCGACCGCCGCACGTCTTGGATTCATCGAGGCGAACGGCCCCCGGGTCGGACGCGAGGGGCAGCCCGTGCACGCGCAGATCACGATGCGCGCCCTCCGCGACCGAGCGGGTGCGCTCGCCGGCTTCGCGCGGATAGCGAACGCGGTGACAGGCGGCGAGGCCGCGGCGAGCGAAATCGAGTCCCTGGTGCGCGTGATCGGGCATGGCGATTCACAGCTGCAGTCACAGGACGGGACTGGCCCGGAGCCGAACGACAGGGCGCGACCCATGCTCTCTCTTCCCCTCGCGACGGAGGCACTGCACGTGGCGCTGATGTCGGTCAACGAGCACTACGTCGCGCTCGACCGCGAACAGCGCGTCGCCGCGGTGAGCCCCAGCCTCGCCGCGATCCTCGGCGGGCCCGTCGCTGCGCTCGTGGGACGCCCGGTGCGCGATGTGTTTGCGTCGAGTGCTGGCGCAGCCTTTCTGCGCGATCTTCCGGATCGACTTGGGCACCGTCGCACGGCGCAGTACGTCGCCAGCGACACGAGCGACACATCAGGTCGCGAGTGGTGGATCGTCGCGTCAGGGCGAGCTGCGGGATGGGCGGTAATCCTCTACCGCCAGTAGCGTCGCATCACGAGGCTACGTCTGCTCCGCGAGATCCGCGTCAGCACCGGGTTTCGTAGGCGCCGCGTCAGCCGCCGCGAGTCGCACAACTCTGCACAAGGCTCCGTGGTTCGACACGTTGTCGGCCGAGCGCGCGGGCTGCCCTCGGGCTGTGCTCGGGCCGCGTGAGGCGTCCCCCGCCACCATTCCATCTGGTTGAGCACCGTTCTCCGACGCGGCGGGCTGGAGCCAGGCGGACATGTCAGTCGCCGCGTCCGAGCAGCTCCCGCTTTTCCTCCGGGGAGGGTAGTACGTTCACGCTCGCCCTGCCAGCCGCATCGCCGCTCCGCTCATCAGGCCTCCGCTG
>JAYUTY010000119.1:0-2099 GCA_043754875.1 Gemmatimonadota bacterium | reverse complement strand
GCGAGGTGGCGAACGTCGTCTGCGGCAATCTGCTGCCGTTGATTGGAGGCTCGGCCGACGTCTACGCGATCGAGGCCGCGACGCCGGTGGTCGCGCTCGAGCGTTCGGCGCAGACGCCGGTGGCGACCGTGCAGCTCGGACTCGAGGACGCTGGGCGGGCCGACGTCTTCCTCTTTCTCGACGCGGCGCAGACCACCTCATGATACGTGTGCTCGTCGTCGACGATTCCGCGCTCGTCCGCAAGGTGCTCAGCGAGGAGCTGTCGCGCTTCGCGGACATCGAGGTGGTGGGCACGGCCACCGATCCGTATGTCGCGCGCGAGAAGCTGCTCACGCTGAATCCCGACGTGCTCACGCTCGACATCGAGATGCCGCGGATGGACGGGCTGTCGTTTCTCGCCAAGCTGATGAAGCACCGGCCCACGCCGGTGATCATCGTGAGCTCGGTGGCGAAGGAGCATAGCGAGACGGCAGTGCGCGCCCTCGCGCTCGGCGCGGTGGACGTGGTGAGCAAGCCAGGCTCGGCGTACTCCGTCCCCGACGTGGCGACCACGCTGGTACGGGCGATCCGAGCGGCGGCGTCGGCGCGGCTGCAGGTGGCGGCGCCCGTCGTCGAGGCACCGCGCTTCGTCTCCACCTTCGAGACGACGAACAAGCTGATCGCGATCGGGGCGTCGACGGGGGGCACGACGGCGATCGAGCGCGTCCTGATGGGACTTCCGAGCAACACGCCGGGCATCGTGATCGTGCAGCACATGCCCGAGCACTTCACGCGGGCATTCGCCGAGCGGCTGAACGGCATCTGTCCGATGGAGGTGCGGGAGGCGCGCGATGGTGACGCGGTGGCACCGGGGCTGGCGCTCATCGCGCCCGGCGACCGGCACATGCTCCTGCAGCGTGACGGCGCGCGGTACGTGGTGGCGATCAAGAACGGGCCACGCGTGCATCACCAGCGCCCGGCCGTGGACGTGCTGTTCCATTCGGTCGCGCGGTCAGCGGGTCGCAACGCTGTCGGCGCGATTCTCACCGGGATGGGGGCGGACGGTGCCAAGGGGATGCTCGCCATGCGTGACAGCGGCGCGTATACCATCGCCCAGGACGAGCAGAGCTGCGTGGTGTTCGGCATGCCCAAGGAGGCGATCAAGCTCGAGGCGGTGGATGAGATCACGTCTCTGGGACACATCGCGTCCGCGCTTCTGGAGGCGACGCAGCGTCGCCGGACGGTCGCGGCGGTGTAGTACAGCGGAGCGTCGCAACGGACGGGCTCGTTGCGGGCGCGCATCTTGCCGCGCCCACTCGTATGAATCCCCCCTCTCCCGGCACGCTCTCCCCCCTGTCGATCGTCGTCTCGGGCGCCACGGGGTTGATCGGCCGCCCCCTCGTGGAGCGGCTGCGGGCGCAGGGACACACGGTGCGGCGCCTGGTGCGCAGCGCGCGCGATTCGCAGCCGGGCGACATCGTCTGGGATCCGAGTGGCGATCAGCTCGACTTCCATGCCCTCGAGGGCACCGATGCCGTGATCCATCTCGCCGGCGAGCCGGTCGCCCACCGATGGACGAGTGAGCGCAAGCGGGCCATTCGCGAGAGCAGGGTGAAGGGGACGTCACTCCTCGCGCGGACGATGGCGTCGCTCACGCGCCCGCCGCGGGTGCTGCTCAGCGGCTCGGCCGTGGGCTACTATGGCAATCGCCACGACGAGGTGCTCGACGAGAGTGCGCTGCCGGGCGACGACTTCCTCGCGCGCGTGGCGCTCGACTGGGAGGCGGCGACTGCGCCCGCGGCCGTCGTCGGCACCCGCGTGGCATTGCTGCGCACCGGCATCGTGCTCTCGCGGCACGGCGGCGCGCTGGAGCGGCTCCTGCCGCCATTCCAGCTCGGGGTGGGTGGACCGATCGGCAATGGGCGGCAGTGGATGAGCTGGATCTCGCTCGAGGACGAGTTGCGCGCGATCGAGCATGCGCTCGTCACGGAGGCCATCGCAGGGCCGGTGAATCTCGTGGCTCCAACGCCGGTGACGAATTCGGACTTCGCCACGACGCTCGGGCGCGTACTGCGCCGACCGGCGGTCCTGCCCGTTCCCGCCTTCGCACTGCAACTGCT
>JAYUTY010000118.1:0-6326 GCA_043754875.1 Gemmatimonadota bacterium | reverse complement strand
CGCGAAGACCAGGCTCGCGGCCGATGCGCCAGCGGCGGATGCGATGCCGGTCGTGCAGCAGCTCGAACAGCGTCTCGGTGGCGACCGCGCTCGGATTGTCCGACTTGCGCTTCGCCTCCTGGATGATGACCTCGAGCTCGCGCGACAGCTCGCCCGCGTCGATCAGCGAATTGGCATACGCGTCGAACTGCACGTCGAGGCCGGCGGTGAAACCGCTGGCCGGGAGCACGGTGTAGTAGACGGTGTGGTCGTAGATCGTCGCCGCGTTCAGGTAGCCGCCCACCGCCTTGGTCTGTCGCGCGATCTCGCCCACGCCGCGCTGCGGTGTCCCCTTGAAGTACATGTGCTCGAGCACGTGCGCGATTCCGACGACGTCGTCCGTCTCGTCGAAGTAGCCGGCGCTCACGTAGGTGACGATGGCGACGACCGGGGCCGATGTGTCGCGTCGCACGAGGACGGTGAGACCGTTGGGCAGGATGGTGCGGCGCACCGACGCCGGATCGAGCGCGGTGGTGAGATCGGAATGCGTGATGGTCATTGCGCTAGATGATGGCGAGACGGCGATAGCGGAGGACGATGAGACCGACGACGAATGCAACCGTGCCGTAGCCGGCGAACCAGCCGAGCAGCGGCAGGTTCAGCGGGTTGCCGGCGGCCGCGGCCGAGTAGATCTCGGAGGTGCGGTTCAGCGGCGGCAGAAGATAGAGCGCCGTTGCCAGCGGATGCGACGATGCGCCGAAGCGATCCCAGAGATAGGTGGCAGCTGTCGCGACGACGACGAGCGAGAGCCAGTCCCATCGCGCTGCCGCCGACAGCATGAACGCAATGCCGCCGTATGCGACGAACATCGCCGAGATGACGCCGAGGCGCGGCAGGGTCAGCACGGGAGCGACGAACAGCCCGTAGATCAGGCCGAGCGCGCACATCACGCCGAGGAATCCGGCGAGATGGATCAGGAATGCCTGCCCGTAGTAGCGCACCGGCGAGAGAGGCTTGGTGAAGAGGAAGCGGTAGTAGCCCTGCTTGCGGTCGTTTGCGACGAGTCCCTGAATCGCCAGAAGCGCCCCGAGGAAGACGAGTCCGCCGAGGGTGGTGTTGAGGAACATCCCGGTGAGCTCGTGAAGCTGCATCGCTCGCGCACCCTCCATTCCTCCTGCCGAGGCGATCTCCTGGGGCGAGAGATGGGCGAGACTGCGGCTTAGCATCGGCAGCATCGGACCGATCGTCGCATAGCCGAGCAGCGCGCTGATGATCAGCGTCGGCGCACCGCGATCCACGAGGTAGTCGCGCAGCTGCCAGAGGGCGTATGGTCCGATTCGCGCGCCCATGGGACGGACGGTAGTCGCGGAACTCGTCATCGCGCCCCTTCTCCCGCGCCGACTGCTTCGCGAAACTGCTGCTCGAGCACGGAGTGCACAGGATAGAACGCGCTGACGACCGCGCCACGCGCCATCAGTGCGTTCAGCCCGACGTTGAGCGACTCGAGCGATTGGCCCTCCACGAGAAACTCGCCGGCGCCAAGCTCGTTCGCGTGCGGAAAGACTAGGCGCACCGCGTCTTCACCACTGGCGAGCACGAGCCGATACGGTGCGCCCTGCGTGACGATGCGCGCCGTGGCCCGCACGTCCACCACGCGTTGCAGCGCGCCGTGATCGAGAATGGCGACGCGATCCGCCAGCCGCGCGAGCTCGTCCAGATTGTGCGACGCCACGATGATCGTGCGATCGGGGCGGCGCAGCGACTCGACGACGTCGCGGAAGCGCTGCGTCCACACGGGATCGAGGCCGTGTGTCGGCTCGTCGAGGACGATCAGCGCCGAGTCGGCGAGCAGCGCCTGGGCGAGCCCGAGGCGCTGGAGATTTCCCTTGGAGAGTTGGCGCACGCGCTTGTGGCGATGCTCGTCGAGCCCGAGCTGGTCGATCAATGCGTTGGCGCGCGGACCAGCCTCGCCCGCCGAGAATCCGGCGAGCAACGCGTAGCGCTCCAGTGCAGTGCGCACGCGCCAGGCCGACGGAATGTTGACGAGCTCCGAGAGATATCCCACACCGAATGTCTCCACGTACTGGCGCGGCGCCATCCCGCCGATCTCCACCCGCCCCTCGCTCGGCCCCAGGAAGCCGAGGAGGAGTGCGATCAGCGTGCTCTTGCCCGCGCCGTTCGGGCCGGCGAGTCCGAACACTTCGCCGGCTGCGACGTCGAGCGTGAAGTCGCCGAGGGCGCGCACTTCGCGCCCGTTCCAGCTGCGATACCGCTTGCCGACTGCCGCGAACGAGATCACGCGAGGCGCCGCGTCACGGACGCGGCGCGGCCTGCACTTGTGGCTGCTGATAGGAGGGCTGCGTCGCGTACGGCGATGCCTGCCCCGCCATCCCGGCACGGACGGCCGCGCCGACTCCGGTGCCGCCGTTCACGTTGCCCGCGCCAGCGGTGCCCGGGGCGGGAACGCACGAGGTCCAGTCCCCCTCACCCGCCCGCTGGATCCAGCGCACGCCCTCGTCGATCCGGCCGAGCCGGATGAGGGAGCAGCCGAGATAGCCTTTCGACAGCTTGTCGCTGCTGTCCGCCTGGACTGCGCGGATGTAGAAGGTGCGCGCGTTATCGTATTTGCGTTGCGCGAACAGCGTGGAGGCGAGCTCGCGCAGGGCAGCACCGTTCGTCGGACCGAGCTGCACCGCCTTCACCGCTTCGGTGTTCGCGTTCACGAGGTTGTTGTGCTCGCGTTCGATGCGTGCGAGGTAGACGTGCGGCATGGGATCGGCCGGCGCGTCGATCGCCGCCTTGTGAAAGGCGCCGACCGCGGCCTCGGGGCGGCGCTCGCGATACGCGGTCACTCCCTCGTCGAACGCCTTGCTCTTGGAGCCGTTGCCGGCGAGCGCGAACCAGACCAGTGCGCAGACGGCGAGCAGCCCGATTCCTCCGAGCAAGGGAAGGAGCCAGCCTGGACGCGCACCGGGCGCCGCGACGAAGCTCGCGCCCGAGAAGCCCTGCTCGTTCGCCGGCGCTGCGCCCACGGACGCCGCGACCGGTGTCACTCGCGGGACTGGTGACCCACCAGCCGGCATTGCCGTGTACGTCGCCGACGCGCTGGGTGCGGCGATCGAGGACGTCGTGCCCGCGGCTGGCGCGCCCATCAGCCCCGCCTCGAGCTTGAGAAAGGCGTCGCGCGTGACGTCGACATCTGCCTCCGTGGGCAGGTAGTCGACTCGCCCCGCGCGCTCGTGCGCCGCATGGAACTCGGCCAGCGCGTTCGCCTGCTCGAGCGTCAGGAAGTGCCGTTGCCGGAGCTCGCGGATCAGCATCTGCCCCGTGAGCGACGAGCCGCCGATGAGCGAGCGGAGCCCCGATTCCACCGCAGCCCACGCCTCGATGATGTCGGCGGCGATGTCCTCCTTGTCGCGCGCGCGGTCCAGCCTCGCGACGATGGGCCGCGCTGCGTGCACCGCATCGAGCGCGGCGCGCTGGGAGCCCGCGCTCATTGGACGATGCGCAGGAACCCGGCGCTCGCGCTGCCGCGAACGAACAGCTCGGCGTCATGGCTCGGGACGCGAACTCCCGTGCGCCGGAACAGCCCCTTCGCGATCTGCCCCATGTACTCCGTCAACGACGCGTCCTGCGCCGCCTCGGCATCTGTCTCCTGCAACGAGCGCACGATCTCCTCCCACGAGCCGGTGAGCTGCCGACCATCCGGCATCACGATCTCGTGGACGCCGAGGTCGATCGTCTCGTCGTCCAGCCCATCGTCCGCCTTCGTGCCCGCCAGAGAGGAAAGAAGCGTGCCGAACAGCTCCAGCTGCCCGCGCGAAACCTCGAGCTCCCCATTTTCTCCCGCCAGCGCGCCGTCGACTTCCACGAACAGCTCATCGATGTCGTCCAGCTCGCCGCCCAGCTCCGTCAGGCGGTCTTCCCACGGCTTGAGCGCTTCGTCGTGCTCATCGAGCTTGTACGCGGCGCGCTTGAGCTCGATCAGACGCCAGATCCCCAGCTCGTCCCAGTGGTCTTCGGTCGTCGTGCGCTCGAAGTGATAGAGCGCCGCATCGTAGTCGCCACGGTCGTAGTGGATGTTCGCCAGGTAGATGCGCGCCTCGCCGTGCTCGTTATCGGCCTGGAGGCTCCTGCGCAGCGAGGCGATGGCCCCGTCATCGTTGCCAAGCCGGTGCTGCGCGTAGCCGACACAGGCGATCGCCTCGGCGCTCTCGGGCGCCTGCTGGACCGCGACCTCGAAGTACTCCTGTGCCTCGGAGAACAGCTCGGCGCGTTCGCGCGTGGAGCCCTCGCGGAAGAGCGCCCGTCCGATCTGCAGCATCAGGTCGAGGTCATCGGCGTAGCCCAGCTCGAGCGTGCGGCGAAAGCAGCGCAGGCCAGCCTCCTCGAGGCCGAACTTGAGCAGCGTCTCGCCGAGTCCCGCCAACGCGTCCTCGTGCTCGGGCTCGAGGACGAGCGCCTCCTCGAAGCTGCGGCGCGCCCATGCGTATTCCTCACGGGCCAGACGCGCGTATCCCACACCGATGTGCAGCTCCACCGAGGCCGGATAGAGCGCGAGCCCTTCGCGCAGGACGACGAGCGCCTCGTCGTACTGCCCTTCGTTATACAGCTGATGAGCGCGCTCGTCGTACTCTTCGGAGCTCAGGAACGGAGTGGCCATAGGTACCAAAGCCTCCAGCTCGAGAGGGTCACCCAGGACGTCGTATTGTACCATTCGGAGCGCTGCTTGTTCAACGTCTTGACAGCGCCGGAAAGAGCAAATTGCAGAGCGCGGGCCGTGCGGTCGTGCACCGACGAATCTCCTGCGAAGGACGGGGCGGCGCACCGGTTCAGCGACTGGTGTTTCGGGTGAGCGCCACCGCGATGCGACCGGCCAGACGCGCGTTCTCCTCCAGCAATCCGAGGTTGGCCGACAACGATCGCCCGCCCGTGGCGTCGAGGACGGCGCCGAGCAGGAAGGGGGTCGTCGCGGCGCCCCTGATGCCCTGCCGGCGCGCCTTCTCGAGCGCCTGGTGCACGGCGTCGTCCACGAGCTGTTGCGGCAACGCGACCTTCTCGGGCGGCGGCTGCACCACGAGCGTCGCCTGACGCCGTCCAAGTGCGCGGGCCGCCCGGTGGATCTCGGCGATCTCTTCCGGCGTCTCGGCGCGGGCGCCAAGCCGGAGTCCGGTGGTGCGCGTGAAGAAGCCGGGCAGCTCGTCCGTCCGGTAGCCGATGACCGTCACGCCCAGCGTCTCCAGCCGCTCGAGCGTCGCCGGGAGGTCGAGGATGGACTTGGCGCCCGCGCAGACGACGATCATGGAGGTGCGCGCCAGCTCCACGAGGTCGCCCGACTCATCGAATGGCGCGTCGCGGTGCACTCCGCCGATGCCGCCCGTGGCGAAGACGGCGACCCCCGCGGCGACGGCGATCGCGAGCGATGCCGCGACGGTCGTGGCCCCGTCGGCGCCCTGCGCCATCGCCACTGGCAGATCACGCGCGGCCACCTTGCGCACGCCAGTGCGCGCGAGGAATCGCTCGAGCTCGTGGGGCTCGAGACCCAGCGTCGCCACTCCGGCCGAGACGGCGGTGATCGCCGCCAGTGCCCCGCTCTCCTCTACGCCGGCGATCATCCGCTCGGCCGCCTCCCGATTGGCGGGAATGGGGAGGCCCTGGGCAAGGACCGAGCTCTCGAGCGCCACGACCGGCCGGCCTTCCGCCAACGCGGCGGCGATCGGGGCGAGCACGCGCACGCCGGTGCTCAAGGAGCGGTCGTAGCGGCGGGTACGGGCCGGCGGGGCCAGGCGCGGGAGATCGCGTCGCCCATGTGGGCCATCGTCGTCTGCGCCTCGTTGTCGATCATGTAGCGCTGGTCCACGTTCTCCTTGGTGAGGACGCACGTTACCACGCGCGACTGCAGCGGGAAGAGCGCGCATTCGGTGCGCACCTTGTCGGTGTCCCCCGTCTTGTGCGGCACGTCGAGCCCCGGCACGAACCGCTGCAGCTTGGAGTTGTCCTCGTTGTGCGCGAGGATGTCGAGCATCGTGCTGTCGGCACGCGGGCTCACCGCCTTGCCGGTGGCAAGGAGGGCGAACAGCCGTGCCATCTCGTTGGGCGTCGTGACACCGAGCCCGTACTTGGCGCTCGAATCCATGGCGACGCTCGCGATGCGCAGAAAGCTCTTGGAGTGCACTTTCGTGTGCATGAGCCCCAGCTTCTCCATCTTCTCCCACACGCGCCGGATGATGATCCGGTCGAGCAGCAGGTTGGTGGCCGTGTTGTCGCTGATCGTGCTCATCAGCCACGCGGCATCGTGCACCGTGATCACGGCGTTGTCGTGCATGAACTGGAGCGACCCCGACCCC
>JAYUTY010000117.1:0-2106 GCA_043754875.1 Gemmatimonadota bacterium | reverse complement strand
GACCGCCGTCACGCTCCAGATGAACACGGTCAACCAGCCGGCGCCGTAACCACTCGCGGCACTGACGCGGCCGGCCCAGTCGGGAGCCGGCGCGTCTCCGGCCAGGAACCGTGCGATCCGACGAGTCGGCCGACGGAACAACAGAGGGCCCGGACGCCTCGTCCGGGCCCTCTGCTTGCCAGCGCCGCCCTTCGCACCACGTTGCGCATCGTGCTGACCAACCAACCATCACTCTCTCTGCGAGCCGATATGCTCCGACTCGTAGATGATCACAAGATCAACCCGCGGCTTGGTGACCCGCCGGAGAAGGGACCTCCGTTCATCTGCTACGAGTCGTCATCGGGTGAGCCGGAGATGTTGCATTCTCGCTGGCGAACTCCTGTTCATGCATCAGGAGAATCTCGAGGAAGAGCGTGAGCGCGAGCGGTCCGATCAGCACACCAATGAGGCCCAGTGCCTTGACGCCGGCAAACGCTCCGAGCAATGACACCATGGGGTGCACGCCGGAAACGCGACGGAAGATGAACGGCCGGATGATGTTGTCCACGTTCGAGCAGATCACGACGCCGACGAGCATGAGCGCGATCGCCGCGCCCATACGTCCATCCGCGAACAGAACGATCACGCCCGGAAACCAGATGAGTGCGCTGCCGAGGATCGGCAGGACGGATACCATTCCAGTGATCACGCCCCAGAAGAGTGGGTTGGACAGGCCCACGATGACGAACGCCAGTCCCACCGTGAGGCCCTGACTCAGTGCCGTCGCAGTGATGCTGAGCAACGCCGCGCGCGTGATCGAGCTGAATCGCTCCGCCAGGAAGTCTGTCTCAGCGGGCGCACCCGGAAGCATCCCTCGCACGCGACGCCAGAGCGCGGGTCCCGCGGGCAGCAGATAATAGAAGCCCACGAGACAAAGGAGCAGGTTGAGTATTGCATTCGTCACACTGCCGGCCACGGCAACCGCTCGCCCGGATCCCCATGTGAGCGCCGCACGGCTAGCGAGTGTGAGCTCCGCGCCCACGTCCACCGAGCCGAAATGCAGCGCCGACAGACGAGCGAATGTGCCACTCTCGAGCACCCGTTGCAGCGCACCCGGCGCCTGCTGAATCGCCGCGGCAAGAATCAGGAATGCGGGGGCGGCGACGAGCAGTAGCGTCAGGAGGGTCAGGAACAGCGCGGACGTACGCGACCCGACCGTCAATGACAGTCGGCGATGCGCCGGTGTCGCGAGGACGGCCAGTACACCGGCGCCGAGTAACCCAGGAAAGAACGGAAGGCAGGCCCAGGCCACCCCGAGGGCCAATGCCACGACCAGCACGCGCGCTCGTGGCGCGATCGGGAGCAGAGGCTGCGGCGGGGTTGCCGACCCACGCATCGGAGCTGCTACCGGATCAATCATGCCTTGGCGGGCATACCCGGCCGCACCACCAGAAGGTGCGACGCCAGGGCGGCCACCGCGCCGATGCGCTGCCGAATGCCGCATGCCGAATGCCGAGAATTCGAGACTTCATTGGCCAGTCATCGCGGCGTTCACGAGATCGCCCGCGCGATTCCGAATGCTGCGCCGGCGGCGAGCCCGCCGATCACGGCGGTCTGCACCGCGCTTCTCCACGGCACGGTGCCCGTGAAGCGGCCCTTGATGAACCCGAAGACGATCAACGCGAGCAGGGTGAGGATGATGGAGGGTACGAGCGCCGCCTTGGCCGTGGCCGTGAACATGTACGGCGCGAGCGGCACCAATCCACCGAGCACGTAGGAACCCGCGATCGTGAGGGCACTGCGAAGTGCGCGCTTCGGGTCGGGCTCGTCGAGTCCCAGCTCGAAGCGCATCATGAAATCGACCCACGCGTCGGGACGCGTCGCCAGCGTGCGCGCCACGCGGTCACTCTCGTCAGGGGCGAGACCATACCGCTCGAACACCTCGCGCACCTCCGCCAGCTCGGCATCCGGCTTCTCCACGATCTCGCGCTGCTCGCGCCGTACCTCACTGGCGTAGTGCTCCGCCTCGCTGCGCGCGGCAAGGTAGCCGCCCAGTCCCATGGCGATGGAGCCTGCGACAACTTCCGCCAGGCCGGCCGTGACGACCAATCGGGACGCCGCCACGGC
>JAYUTY010000116.1:0-6340 GCA_043754875.1 Gemmatimonadota bacterium | reverse complement strand
CTCGACACGAGCAGGCGATGCAAGGCGTCGGCGACGCGCGGGTCGACGGGCGCCGGGGAGGGAAACGGCTCGCTTCCCCCCGGGTGGACGATACGGGGAAAGCGAGGGCGCTGATTCGTCGTCGCGGGAAGAGATCCGTGGCTGGAACGGACCGTCGGCGGCGTGCGGCATGTCCGGATTGCCGGGCAGCGGGTGACTCACCGGGGCAGTCGGAGCCACGGCGCACAACGCGAATTTGACGGAAAGCGCGCCTTCGCCGCAACACCCACGCCAGCAACCGCGAATCTTCCGGTTGCTGGCAGACCGCTCGCCCCCCGTGACCCCCTCGACCTACTTCCTTCCCGCGTCCAGGTCGTTCCAGTTGAGCAGCGCGTTGAACCCCATCGCGTACGTCCCCTGCGTCTGCCAGCGCCAGAAGGGGCGGATCGCGAACATCACCACGTGCCCCTTGCCGATCCGCTCGTCCACGAGCTGGGCGCGGCTCTGCAGCGACTGCCCTCCTTCGAGTGTGCCCGAGAGCAGCATGTCCTCCGCCTTCGCGGGGAACTGGAGCACCACGCGCGTGGTCGAGTTGGAGTCGGCGGACAACCCAGGGACGCTGGTTGGCCGGCGACCGCCCTGACCGCCGGGAAATCCAGCGCCGCCAGCGGCGCCTCGTGCACCCGCCGCGCTGTCAGTGCGCGTTCCTCCACCATACGGCGTTCCGGTGTGATCCGGGTCCCACGGCGACAGCTTGAGCGGGAACGCCATCGGCGTCACGTTCTGCCCCTGCGGACGCGCGGGGGCTCTGGCGCCGGCGCCAGCACCCGCTCCGCCGCCACCCGCGGAAGCGACCTCGACCGCTGCCTCGGGTGCCCCCGCACCAGCATTGAGCACTGGGCTCTGCGAGAAGTACACCGGCACCTCCGCGTGATCGTACCCATACACGAGCGGGCTCGCACGGTCTGCGATGATGCCGCGCACGAGCGTGCCGCGCGCAAACAGGCTCGGCGGATTCTCCTCGCGCACGCCGGGCGCGAGTCCGAGTGAGGGCAGCAGTGCGGCCGTGCTCCCCTCGGTGATCAGCGTACCACCCTGCCGCACGAACTCGTAGAGCGCCTTCATCCCCTCGGCGCCAACCTCGCCGCGGATGTCGTCGGTGGAGTCGGGATAGCCGATCGCCTGGAACTCCGCCGTCCGCTTGTACGGAATCGGCTTGCCCGCCGCCGGCGCCGCGACCGCCGCGACCGCCGCGACCGCGGCGACCGCACCGCTCGTCGGAACGACGCCCATTCCCGTACCGCCGTGCGGGTAGACGATGACGTCATACTTCGCCCGCAGGTTACCGGTCTTGAGCTTCGGCTCGCCGAAGTAGTCGTACGGAACGCCATAGTGGTCGAACGCGGCGCGCACCCACCCCTCGTCCTGCGTGCGCGTCCAGCTGTGCACGTAGCCGATGCGCGGCACGTCGAGATCGTGCGTCGCCACCGAAGGCGCGCTCGCGACTCCGTAGGCGGAGAGTCCGAGCTCCTTCAGCGCGGGCTCGAGGCGCGCGCGATCGGCGTTCGCGATGATGAACGCGCCCGCGCCGAAGCGATGCCCCGCCGCGTCGAACGGCGCTTCGGCGGCGCGCATCGGCACCGTCGCGAAGCGGAAGCGGAAGGTCACGAGGGTGTTGTCGCTCGTGTTGTCGACGATGATCGTGCTGCCGCTACCGGCGATCCCGCCGGGCGCGCGCACGTCGCCCGTCACCGCGGTCATCGGCTGGGCGAGCAGCATCTTGTCCGTGATGGGAGTGATCGTGAGGTTCCGCATCAGCGGAAACGTCCACCCCGTATCATCGTACGGCGACGGATTGTTCGGCGAGAAGTTCTGCAGTGCGAAGTACATCTCGGCGAGCGTCCGGTACGGCTGATCGCCGCGCACGATGTAGTCGCCGGACTTCACGTCCGTGGCGCCGACGCGGAACGCCGACGTCGCGAGCTGGAACTCCAATCCCTGCCGCCGGAGGTCGTTGACCGCTTCGGCGGCGTTCGCCTTCGCGTGCTGCTGCGCCGGGATCACCCAGCCGAAGACCGGACCATTGCGCCCCTTGTCCACCGCGCGCTTGCTCTTGAGCCAGTAGTTCTCCAGGTAGGTCGCCTTGTTCTTCGCGACGTGGCTGAGCGAGAAGAGGATCGCCGACTCCTGGATGTTCGTGTTGGCGCGCGGCCCCCAGTCGATCGTGGGAAGCGGCGGGTTCGGGCGGAACCACTCGCGGCTCGTCGTCGTGGCCGGTGGAGTCACCTTGTACGGATCGGGGCCGTAGCTCTGCACCTCGTAGAAGCGCCCGATCGCGTTGTGCGTGTGCGCGATGAAGAACAGGTAGTTGGGCACCCAACCGTCGTAGAAGCCGTACGTCCAGACGCCCGGCACGCCGCGCTTCGTCATCTCCATCACGTCATTCTTGGCGAGCAGCCACCACTCGTCCACCGTGATCGGATCGATCGACTCATTGTAGGGACCTGTGCCAGTGCTCGAATAGAGATACGTCTGTGCCTCGTGCAGGTCGTGCAGCACGGTCGGCGTCCACTCGAGGAAGGTGCGCGTCGTGTTCTTCGTGAGGTCGAGGAACTGGCCCATGCCGTCACGATTGTTGTCGTGCTGCACATACTTGCCCCAGTACATCAACGGAAGCTGTGTTCCCTGGCGCTGGCCGCCCGGCCCCTCGCCGCGCTGCGGCTCGCCACCGGCGTTCTTCTTGTTCCAGTAATAGGTGTCCACCATCTTCTCGTGGCCGTCCACCTCGACGACCGGCGTGATGAGGGTGATGACATTGTTGCGGATCTGCTGGATGAACGGCGTCTCCTCCACCGTGAGCCGGTACGCCAGCTCCATCAGCATCTCCGGGCCGCCGCGCTCGGGCGAGTGGATCCCGCTCGTGATCCAGTAGATCGGCTTGGCCGTCTTCAGCAGCCGCTGCGCTTCGGCCTCCGTCGTCTTCCGCGGATCCGTGAGCCGGTTGAGGATCCCCTTGTACTGCTCGAGTTGCCGGATCGTCGCTTCGTCCGCGATCGCGAGGACGACCATCTCGCGCCCTTCCTCCGTCTTGCCGATGGACCAGTACTTCGCCCGCGGCGTCGCCTTCCCGATCGCGGCGAGGTAGCGGTGGATGTCCTTCGCGTACGTCAGCTCACCTGGCGTGCCGACGATGCGGCCGAGGAACTTGAGCGGCGACGGCACCGTGCTCGACGCCGGCAGATGGTCCACCAGCTCGGTGGAGATGCGGGGGTCGGAGAGATACTCCTTGATCTTCGCCGTGTACGCGGCGTCGATCGCCTGCGCGCTCCGTTGCTGTGCGCGCACTGCATGGGGCGCCGCGAGGACGCCGGTGGCCGCGAGGGAGAGGACGAGGCGGCGGACGAATGGCATGGCCGAGAGGATGAGGGGGCTGCATTTTCGGGAGCGTCGTTGAGACTACGCGCGGAGACGCAGGAGCGTTAGCACGCGCCGGCCCTTGCGGATCGCCACCTGGGACCCGGAACTTCCGGCTCGCGCATCGATCAACCTTCTGACTCCGGACAGTCATGCTCCCCACCGCGCCTCGCTGCACCGCGCTCTTCGTGTCCTGCCTCGCTCTCCTCGTGGCGAGCGGCTGCCGCTCCATCGCGACCGGGCCCGCGCCGACGGCGGTCGCCAGTGCGTCCATGCACACGGCAGCCGGAGCCGATGCCGGCACCGTGGAACTCTTGACCGCGGCGGGCGGGCTCACGCTCCGCTTTCACCTCCGGGGAATGGCGCCGGGCGAGCATGGGGTGCACTTCCACACCGTCGGTGCATGCGACGGCAGCACGAGCACGCCCTTCGCCAGCGCCGGCGCCCATCTCAACCCCACCTCGGCGAAGCATGGCCTGATGAACCCCGAAGGTCCGCACGACGGTGACCTGCCGAACCTCACCGTCAGCGCGGACGGGACAGCGGAGACGAGCGTCGTCACGAATCGCGTCGGCACTGGTGGCGGGATCGCGGCGCTGTTCGACGCCGATGGAACGGCGATCGTCGTGCATGCGTCGTCGGACGATCAGCGCACCGATCCCTCAGGCAACAGCGGAGCGCGCGTGGCTTGCGGTGTGGTGACGCGGCGGGGGTGACGAGAATTCGCCGCGGTGACCGCACCGCGGCGCGCGAGCGCAGTGATCGCCGCGTCGAGACAGGGATCCCGGCCGGCCGCCGTGCCAGCGGCGCTCCACGGCACCGCAACGTCCGGCGGCAGGCCGAGCCACTGGTAGACGAAGTCGGCCGGCGTGGCCTGGATGGAGTGCGGGACCCCGAGCTCCCACCCGTTGCCCACCGTGACGTGCAGTGGGTTGCTTCCGAGGCCCAACGTCGTGTCCCCCACGACGGCGACCTGCGGCAGCGCACGCAGCATCAGCACGAAGTCCTCGGCGGAGCTGCCGTCGAACCGGTTCGTGAGCAGGGCGACAGGGCCTGCAAAGCGGCGCGTGCCGCTGGGCGAGAGGCTCGTCGTCATCGGCTCCCCGAGGTCGTCGTGGCCCGGGCCGCTCCGGTAGCGTGAGACGCGAGACGGACGCGTGCGATCGTAGCAGCGAGCGGCGATGAGCTGCGCATTCGGCTCGTCACCACCGCCATTGTCACGGATGTCGATCACGAGGCTGGAGATATCACCGAGTTCCGAGAGCACGCGCTCGATCTCGTCGCCCCAGGCTCGGCCGTTCACGGGCTGGAACGAGCGGAGGTACAGATAGCCTGGGCCGGCTCGGAGTCGCGCATGCAGCATCGCTCCCGACAGGGTCGATGCCAGTGGCGCCGCGAGGTAGCTGCGTTGCACGAGCTGCGCGTCGAAGTGATGCGCGTAGGCAATCGGCGGTGGACCGAAGGTGCCGAACGGCGTCGTGAGATCGCCGTGGTAGTCGTGGAGTGTGCCGATCATCGCGCCGAGCAGTCGCGCGCGCTCGCGGTCCGTCGGTGCCGCGGCGACGCTGTCGCGATAGCGCGCGCCAACGGCGCTCCAGTCCATCGCCCCAATCGTCAAGAACGGATACAGCCGATCGTATGCGCCCCACGCTTCCTGGAAAGGCGCACCGCCGGGCGACGGAGAGGCGGTCGTCTCCACGCTCCCACCGCACGCGGTCGCAACTCCCAGCACAGACAACGCAATGGCGACGCAGATCGTCCATCCAGCGGCGAAGTGCGTGCGTGCTCCACGCACGGACGTCATTGCCCTACTTCCGGAAGACCAGCGTTGCGGGGATCGAGCCGTTGGCGTCCACCAGCGTGAGCGTCGGCTCCTGCCAGCGCATCGTCGTCACGCTCGTCGGGGAGCTGCCGGCCGGCGAATAGGTGACCGTGTTTCCAATCACCGTCCAGCTCCCGCTCGCCGCCTGATCGAACGTCGTGGATGGGCTGGCGACGGCGCGATAGCGATAGGCGGAGGAGTAGCTGTGGTCATCTCGCAGGACGAGAATGGCGGAGACCACCTCCATGTCGCCAGACGCGGTATGCGCGACGAGTTGTGGAAGCGGCTGCCCGTTCACCGTCGCGAGCGCGTAGCTGCCAGCAGGTGTCGAGAGCACGCCGGTGGACGAATCACCACCACCACAGGCAGCGATCGTGAGACCGAGCGTTCCGAGAACGAGCGCGAAGATCGTGGGGCTGCGGTGCATGGCATGGCTCCAGAGAGCGGTGGGGTAGTGACGCGTCGTCGACGCATTTGTCGTCGACGCATCTCGGGAGGTGGTGCTTCCTGAGACAGCCGACGCGGCGAGATCCCCACACGCTCGAGAGGCGTTCAGCGCACGAGTGTCCGCACACGCGCCAACCCGCGCGCGAGCTGATTCTCCACTCCCTTCACCGAGATGCCCAGCGCCTCCGCGATCTCGGCATAGCTCAGCTGCTCACGCCAGCGCAGCTCCAGCACGAGTCGACAGCGCTCGGGAAGTGCCGCGAGCGCGCACTGCACGCGCATGGCCATTTCCTGCTGCTCCAGCAGCGTCTCGGGCTCCGGCTCGCGTGCGAGCTGCTCAGCGCGAAGCTCGCGTGCCTCCTCCTCTTCCCAGCTGCGGACGAGCTGAAGGCGCTTCCGCTCGTTGAGCGACGCGTTGCGCACCGCGGCGAACAGATAGGCGCGCGCGCTGTGCTCCACGTGCCATGAAGCGCGATTGATCCACAACGTGGTGAACACTCCCTGCACCAGCTCCTCGGCCCTCGCGCGCTCCGCACCGAGCCGGATGGCGAAGCGACAGAGTGACGCGTAGTGCGCGCGGAAGAGCCGCTCGAACTCGCCTGCGTCGGGCACGGGGGACGGTTCCGGCAACTGGGCAAGAACTCCCAGCTGATGCCGGCGGACGGCAGCCGTGGCAGC
>JAYUTY010000115.1:0-6351 GCA_043754875.1 Gemmatimonadota bacterium | reverse complement strand
CGGGTCGCAGGTGCATCTGGCATTCGCCGCATGATGCGCATGTACCATGGGCGCCGCCGTTCGTACCACAGACTGCCGCTCGTCCTGCCGATAGGTTGCCGATCAACCACAACAGACGAGGATGTACCATGACTCCGTTCCAGGCCATCAGGGCGACCATCTACATGCTGCTCGCCCGGGCTCGCGAGCCGATCGGCGATGGCGAGTCGATTCCCACTCCCGCTGGTGCAGATCAGCAGCGCTCCAAGGCGAAACCTGCCGAGCGAGGTCACCTGCGACAGGCGCAGATGGGACGTAGGCGGTCTGACTCCCCGTTTCACCGGCTGTCCTCGTTCCAATTGTTCTGTGGCGCAGTCACGGAATGGGTCACGCATCGGCATACTGGCACCATGAGCTAGTCATGGGACAGTGTGCGTCGGAAATCGACGAGCGCTGCTCGAAGGGGCGACGGCCACCCATGTCCCTCGTGCCTCGAACGGAGCCCCCGTGCTCTTGGCCGAGCGTTCCTGTTCGCGTGACCACGTCTCATCGGACGACGAGCGTACCCACCATCCCGGTGTGATATAGGCACCGGTAGGCGTGCGTGCCGGCGGCGAGCGCATCGGTGCGCCACACCTGCCCCACGTCCAGGTTGCCGGAGCTGAACGAACTGTCATTGGCCGTGGCCGTGTGCGAAACGAGGTCGTCGTTCTTCCACACGACCGTGTCCCCGACGTGCACCGTGTCGACGACCGGTGCGAAGCTCGTGCCGCTCATCACGATCACGCGCGTGGCCGGCGCCCGGTGGCAGGCGGTGAATGTCGCGAGCACCGCGAGTATCGTGATCGCGACGGTGACAGCGTGCCCGTCGTGCGCGCTCCTACTGCGCGTGAACGGGAGGATCCTCGTGGGCAGGCGCATCACGCGCTCGACGGGGCATGCGCGAGCCGGAGGAACTCGGCCCGCGTGCTCGGATCGTCGCGGAAGGAGCCGCGCAGTGCCGAGGTGATCGTGCGCGAGCGCTGCTTCTCGACGCCGCGCATCATCATGCAGAGGTGCGAGCACTCGAGCACGACGCCGATGCCCATGGGTTGGAGCACCTCGCAGAGCGCCTCGGCCACCTGCTCCGTCAGTCGCTCCTGCACCTGCAGCCGACGCGCGAACACCTCGACGACGCGCGGCAGCTTGGAAAGTCCGACGATCCGCCCGTTCGGGATGTAGGCGATATGCGCCTTGCCGAAGAACGGGAGCATGTGGTGCTCGCACATCGAGTAGAGCTCGATGTCGCGCACCATGACCATGTTCTCATGCGCTTCGGTGAACAGGGCATCGCCGATCACGGCGCGCGCGTCGAGCGTGTAGCCGCGCGTGAGCCACGTCATCGAGTCGGCCACCCGCTCGGGGGTCTTCAGCAAACCTTGGCGATCCGGATTCTCACCCAGCAGCGCGAGCTGCCGGCGCACCAGGTGCTGATACGCGTCGCGCTCATTCGGCTCGTCGCGCACGTCACCAACGTGTTCAAGGTCGAACGCTGACGACCCGGAGAGGTCGCGCCCCCACCCGTCCGCTCGTGCGTCGAACGCTGCCTCACCACCGCGCGCCGCAGCGGGACGCACGGACGGCGCTGCGAAGTCGTTACTCGCCTTCGTAGTCGACATGGTTGTTCTCGCTTTCGTGAAGTCGGAGTCGTGTGAGCCGTCCGGGATGGACGAGTGGTGCCAGCATTTCCCATCACGCGATAACGACGTGCTCGGAGGTGGGAATGACGCCCCGCAGGAATGGGACGTCCGCATTCCTGTTGCGGTGATCCAGCTGGTCGATCACCGCCGACTGCACGATCCGCTGGAGCTCGCCGAGGTCGATCACGTAGCCAGTCAACGCGCCGACGGAACCACGACTTGAGACCTCGAGCGTGTAGTTGTGGCCATGCCCGTGCTCATTGTTGTCCTTTCCGTACAACGCTCGGCTCTCCGCATCAGAGAGCACGGGGTTGTGCAGACGGTGCGCGGCGTTGAAGCGCACGCGACGCGTCACCGTGACGTCTCCCGTTGCTGCAGCGTTCACGGACCACGTCACGACGTAGCCATGTCGACGCTCGGCAACGCCGCCGTGGGCGACCGCTGGCGCGCCTTGCTGGCCCCCTCGATCGCCACCGCGGCCTCGAGGCTGGCACGATCGCGCCCGACGGTCGCCACCGCGACGGTGCGCCCTGCCGACTTGAATGTGACCGTGCAGTCTCCGGCGTCCACCGCCCCAACGATCTCGGTCGTGTCCCAGCGCTCGGCGTGTCCCACGTACTGGATCGACGCGTCGTAGTGTCGGCTCCAGAAGAAGGGCACGGCATCGAACGTCTCATGATCTCCGAGCATGTTTCGGGCGGCAGTCTGCCCCTGCCACTGCGCGACGGCCCAATGCTCGACGCGAATCAGGCCACCGGAATGCGGATCGGGCCAGCGCGCGATGTCGCCCGCCGCAAACACCCCCGGCATCGTGGTCTCCAGGTGACGGTTCACCACGATGCCGCGGTCCGTCCTGAGGCCGGCCCGCTCGGCGAGCGAGACGTTCGGCCTGACGCCAATGCCCGCGACGACGAAGTCGGCGGTGATCCTGCTCCCGTCCGTGAGGACGACGGAGTCCGCTCCGATCTCGCGCGCGGTCTGGCCGAGGTGGAAGGTGACGCCGTTCCGCTCATGGAGCGCGCGAACGAAGTCGCCAAGCTCGCTGCCCAGCACGCGCTCGAGCGGACGCGCTTCGGGACCGGCGACGTGCACCTCGAGACCGCGCGCTCGGAGCGCCGCCGCCACCTCCAGCCCGATGAAGCTCGCGCCGAGAACGACGACCCGCGTCGCGCTGGCTGCCGCGGCCCTGATTGCGCGGCTGTCGGCGAGTGTGCGGAGGTAGTGGACGGGCATGCCGCGATGCAGCTCGTCTGGAAGGCGCACCGGATCGGCACCGATCGCGAGGAGGAGCGCACCGTAGCGGAGCGTTCCGCCGTCGTCGAGCGCGACCTCACGACGAGCGGCGTCGATACCGATGACCTGACGGCCCAGCAGGAGGCGGATTTCGTGGTCGACGTAGAAGTCGCCGGCACGGAGAGGGATCCAGTCCTCCGATGCCGTGCCGGCGAGATAGTCCTTCGAGAGGTTGGGACGGTCGTACGGCGCGGCGGCGTCGCCTGACACGATGGTCACGGGCCCAGTGTACCCCCCTCGGCGGAGCGTCTCTGCCGCGGCGCTCCCCGCCGCGCCACCTCCTACGATCACCACCGAACTCGGATGGGTGTGCGAGGCGCTTCGCGTCCCCGTGGCAGTGGCGCCGTCGGCCACGGGGCATTCGCGTGTGACAAACACCGACTCGCCACGCCGCTCAACTTCCCATCGTGCGACGGGGTTGAGGGCTGGGGCGCGAAGGGCCTCTCCGGTTCGTAGGCTGAAGCAGGCGTGATGCCAAGGGCAGCGCACCGTCTCACCCACCACCAGGCCATCCGCGAGAGAGGCGCCATAGTGTGTGCAGAGCGCCCCGATAGCGTAAATCTCGTTGCCTGCACGGGAGAGGAGCACCGCCTTCCCGCCTACCTGACCGGCGAGCATGCCTCCGTCAGGAATGTCGCAAAACGGGATGCCAAGCGAGAGGTCGGGTCCGGTAGTTGTTCCGTGATCTGTGCTCATGGCCCCTTGGCTGTTGCGAGCGAGGAGTGCCTCCGTGGCGATCCACGGCTCGGCCCCGAGGAAGGTACCATGACGCGCAGCAGTTTGTCAAGGATTATCTTGACATACTGGACTTGCTGCGGTTTTGCCGTATTGTTGAAGGAACCGGGAGGAAGACAGCATGGCCGTGAGCCGGTGGGATCGCGGGTTCTTCGAGAGCACACGTGGGCGGGTCGTGGCACTGCTTCGTCGCGGCACGCGCACCGTCGAAGAGCTCGCCAGTGCCTTGGGCGTGACCGACAACGCCGTACGTGCGCACCTCGCCGTGCTGGAGCGGGACGGTATGGTGCAGCAACGCGGCGCCCGTCCGACGGGTGGAAAGCCCGCCTATGCGTATGAGATGGCGCCCGAGGCAGAACGGCTCTTCACCAAGGCCTACATCCCGCTCCTCACTCAGCTCGTCGGCGTCCTGGCCGAGCGGATGTCGCCCGCGGAGTTGGAAGCGCTCCTTCGCGAGGTGGGGCAACGCCTCGCGGCGAGTCAGGGACCCGTGACGGGACACCTTCGCGCCCGCGCAGAAGTGGCGGCGACGGTACTGACCGAGCTTGGCGGCATTGTCGACGTCGAGGAGGTCGACGGCGTTCTGACGCTCCGGGGCTTCAGCTGTCCGCTGGCGGACGCGGTCCGCGCCCATCCCTCCACCTGCCACGCGGTGCAGAGCCTCGTCGCGCAGATACTCGGCACCCCGGTCTCGGAATGCTGCGAGAAGGGCGAGCAGCCGCGTTGTCGATTCGCCGTGGATCCCAGAGCGGTCGCGTAGGGAAGCTCGGCCGGGTTCGTGTGCTGCAGAGGATGAACGCGCAAATGTCAATCAAGTCATTGACATTTTGTGTGAGCATGAGCATTCTCTCGCCGTTCCCCAGATCGCCACAGGCTTCCGGACGGTGAGAGATGCACGAGACCCGGCACGCGCCCCAGCACCCCCGCCCCGCCCATCCCAGCGGGTCGACCGACCGCATTCACCGACTCTGGGGAGTGGGGGCGCTCGTCCTCTTCGGTCTCGTGAGCGCTTCCGCCTTCCTCGCGTGTGACGGTTCCGCCACCGATCCCCGCGGCGGCCCCGAGGTGGTCGATCCCGCGCTCGTCGCCCGGGGCCGAGAAGTCTTCCGCTACGAGTCGTTCGACGACGAGCGATTCTGGACCGACACCGCACGGATGCACGAAGTCGTGCAGCAGGCAGTGAGCCCCGCCCTGGCGCTCAAGGTTGGGCTCAAGGTGGACGCGGACGCGCTACCCCAGGCCGTCAAGGACGCGATCGCCGCGGGCAAGGTCGACCTGAACAGCCCCGCCACCACGGTCACGCTGCTCAAGCTCGGAGCGGTCGTGGGCCTCAAGGGCACGGTCGTGACAATCGGAGGACGCGACACGCTCACGCGACTCGGCATCACGTGCGCCATGTGCCATTCCACCGTCGACAACTCCTTCGCGCCCGGCATCGGGCATCGGTTGGACGGGCATCAGAACGGCGACCTGAATGTCGGCGCCATCATTGCGCTCTCGCCGGCCATCCCGGCCTCGACCAAGGCGATCCTCAACAGCTGGGGACCGGGACGGTACGACGCGCGGACGAACTTCGACGGCCTGAACCTGCCGGCCCTCATCCCGCCCGTCTACGGCCTCAATGGCGTGTCACGGGAGATCTCCACCGGCGACGACACGCTCTCCTACTGGAACGCGTACGTCGCCGTCACACAGATGCACGGACAGGGCAGCTTCCGCGATGCGCGCCTCGGGATCGACATCAGGAAATCACCCGACGTCGTGACACCGCTCCTGCCCGCGCTGCGCCAATACCAGCTCAGCCTCACGGTGCCCAAGCCGGCGGTGGGAAGCTACGACGCCACGGCCGCGGCGCGCGGACAGACGCTCTTCCGCGGCGCCGCCACGTGCGCCCGATGCCACACTGGCGCGCTGCTGACCGACGTCAACGCGGGCGTCCTCCACGCCCCGACCGAGGTGGGGCAGAGCGTGGCATTCGCCAACCGGAGCGTGACCAAGCGCTATCGCACGACGCCGCTCCGCGCCTTGGCGCTGCACGCGCCGTACTTCCACGACGGCAGCGCGGCGACGCTCAGCGACGTGGTCACGCACTACGACCAGCTGTTCACGCTCAAGCTGTCCGCGCAGCAGAAGGCGGATCTGGTAGAGTACCTGAAATCGTTATAGCCGTCGGCACGGCAGATTCGCGCTGCCTCGACCTCACGTCAGGATAGCCGGGACGTCCCGGGGAGGCGTGATCAATCCGCCGCGCAGTCTGGCGCCGCGATCGCAGCGCCAGCGTGATTGCAGCGCAAGGCGGATGTCGGGGGCGCTTACCGAGAGCGCCAGACGCACGCGATACCCGGCACCAACGCTCGACCGCAGCGACACGGTGGCGAGCACGACGGCACGACTGAGGCGCCAGCGCAGCCGTGTTAGCACGAATCCCGCACTACGATCCGCTCATGTCGTCAATGCACCGCACCATCGCCGGGGACGTGCTGGTTCAGCACCTCGACTCCGACGCAATGATGATCGACCAGGAACTCCTGGCAACGCGTGGCCGGAGCGCCCGGACTCTCGTGAAGGAGGGGCCGCTGCGGCTCACGATCATTGCGCTCGCCGCCGGCGGAAAGTTGCCTCCACACAGCACCGACGATCCGGTCTCTATTCACCTCCTGCACGG
>JAYUTY010000114.1:0-18088 GCA_043754875.1 Gemmatimonadota bacterium | reverse complement strand
TCGTGATCGCGGAGGCGAACGAGCTCGCCGCGCGCATCGTGATCAACAAGGTGGAGCTCGTCGGCGGCGCAGGCGAGGCGCGCAAGCGGTGGGAGGATTACGAGCGCGCTGGCTATGCCATCCACTACACGAGCGTGAAGGAGCGTGAGGGGCTGGACGAGCTGCATGCCGCACTCGCAGGGGTGGTGAGCGTGCTCACCGGCCCCTCGGGGGTGGGCAAGTCGTCGCTCCTCAACGCGATGTTCGCTGGGCTCAACCTGCGCGTCGGCGAGATCAGTGAATCGGTGAACAAGGGTCGCCACACCACGGTCGGTGGCTATATCCATCCGTTGCCGGGCGCGGAGGGCGGCTACGTGGCCGACACGCCTGGGCTGCGCGAGGTGGGCATGTGGGCGCTCTCACCCACCGCGCTGGACGAATGCTTCCCCGAGCTGCGTCCGTGGCTGGGCAACTGCCGCTTCGGCGACTGCAAGCACGAGGTCGAGCCCGGCTGTGCAGTGCGCGACGCCGTTCAGCGTGGCGACGTGAGCCGGCGCCGTTACGAGAGCTTCATGAAGCTGCGCGAGGAGCTCGAGGGCGCCGCTCCGACCTGGTAACCAGGTAGGAAGACGCGCTCACCAGCTGCCGCGCTCTCCCGCCACTTCGATCACCCGGGCGATCCGGTCGGCAGCGTGCCGCCAGTTGGTCTGCACCGCCGCCTGTGCCCGGTCGGCCTCTCCCTCGTCGATCGCGTTGATGATCGCATCGTGCTCGGCGACAGACGCCTTGATGTCGCTCGTCAGCATGCTGATGTACATCCGGATGTAGCGTTCCGCCTGCGGCTTCACGCTGTCGTGCAGCGCGATCAGGCGCGGACCGGAGCACGACTCGACGATCGTGCGGTGCAGCCGCTCATCGGCTTCGTAAAGACGCCCATGGTCGATCGGCGCCTGACGCCCCGCCTTGTGAAAGTCGTCGTTGAGCCGCTTGAGTTCCACAGCCAGCGCGTGTCGTTCGGTCGGCTCCTGACCGGCCGCCCAGCGCGCGCCCAACCCCTCCAGCTCGCCGACGATGTTCAGCAGCTCGTGCACGTCGGCACGGGTCAGGGGAGCCACGGTGAGCCGGGCCTGCTGTGCGCCGGCGGCACCGGTGACGAACCCTTCCTGCTGCAGCCGCTGTAGCGCCTCACGCACCGGTGTGCGGCTCACTCCGAGCCGCGCGGCCACCTCGGTCTCGACCACACGGCTGCCCGGCGCGAGCAATCCCTGCACGATCAGGTCGCGCAGCCGCTGGTAGACCTGCTCGGGGCGGGAGCCGTGCGGCGCTTCCGACGCGGCGTTGTCGGCCGCCGCACGCGCGCCGCGGCCGCCAGTGGCGGAGGCAGAACGGGAGGGACTCGTCGGGCGTCGCGCAGGCATGGGCAGGGTGATGGTGGTGAGGGAGAATATACGAGCGGACAGCCCCACGTGCTCATCCGTCAGCCACGTCGTCGCTCAGCACGAACCCCACCCCGCGCACCGTCCGCAACGCCGGCGACGTCACCGCCTCGCGCAGCTTGGAGCGGAGCCGGTTCATCGTCGCGTCGATCACGTTGGAGCCCGGGTCGAAGTTCAGCCCCCACACCCGCTCGAGCAGCTCGGACCGGCTCACGACCTCGTCAGGCCGCAGCATGAAGTGCTCGAGGAGGGAGAACTCGCGCGGTGTCAGCGCGATTTCGACGCCGTTTGCGCTGACTCGGCGCGCCAGCCGATCGAGCACCAGAAGGCCGGAGACCAGCCGCTCGGACCGGAGCGCCCCGCCTCGCCGAAGCGCCGCGCGCACGCGCGCCTTGAGCACATCGGCCGACACGGGCTTCACGATGTAGTCGTCCGCTCCGGCATCCAGGCCGCGCACGATGTCGTCGTCGTCGGCGCGACCCGTCATGATGATGATCGGCATGGTCTGACCAGCCTTGCGCAGGCCGCCTACGACGCTGACGCCATTGCGCAGCGGAAGCTGGATGTCGACGAGCGCGAGGTCGAACCCGCCGGCGCAACCCACGCGCAGGCCATCCTCACCGTCCCCAGCGCGCTCGACGACGTATCCCGCCTCGACCAGGATGCGCTCCGTCCAGCGGGCGACCATCGGTTCGTCCTCGACGAGCAGAATTCGCATCAACGCTTCAAAGGGAAGAAAACTCACAAGGTTGTGAGAATATTATAACGCGGCTGTGAGCCGCAAGTCCTTGTCACCGTCCGATACAAGAACCACAGGCCACCCCTCCGCGCTTCCCAGCGCACGCCTCGATCGCCCCGCCCGTTCCGCCTACCGTAGTAAGGACACTCACATGTCGTGGTTCAAGGATCTGCCGCTCCGCCAGAAATTGATCGGGTCATTCCTCATCGTCGCTGCGCTCAGTCTCGCCGTCGGTGCGGCTGGCCTGTCCGCCGTCTCGAAGATCAACGCGAGTACGGACGAGATCGTCAAGAACCAGATGCCGTCCACCATCGGCATCGCCTGGATGAACACGGGCATCTCGGACATGAGGCGTCTCGAGGTCGGGATGATTCTGGCCAAGGGGAGCAGTGACGACGCAGGCTACAAGAAGCGCCTCGCCGACTACCAGGACGTCGTGCTCAAGGGCGAGCTGGATCGCGGTCGCGCGATCTTCGAGCCGCTCCCCCGCACGCCAGACGAAGACTCGGCGTGGAAGGAATACCTCACCGCCCTCGACAAGCTCAAACAGTACGAGGAGCAGCAGTTCGCCCGGCTCGACGCCGGCGCTGCCGACTCGGCACGTGTGGCCGCGAGCCGTGATGGCCTTCCGCTCTTCGACGCCGCGAAGTCAGCGATGACGAAGCTCACGGCGTTGCAGGAGAAGTACCTCCAGCAGAACAGCGCCAACATCGTCGCGGCCTCGCAGTTCGCCCGCTATGAGATCATCGGCGGCATGCTCGTCTCCGTGCTGCTCGCCATCATCATCGGCCTTCTGGTGGCTCGCTATCTGAGCTCCACGATCACGCTGATCGGGGCTCGCGCGTCCATGCTGAACTCTCTCTGCATCAGCAACCTCAAGAACGCGATCACCGCGCTCTCGCATGGAGAGCTCGACGTGAAGGCCGAATACGGCACGCCGCTGATGAAGCTGGAACAGAAGGACGAGCTCGGCGACCTGTCGCGCACCGTCGATGGCATCGTCGCGCAGTGCATCGCCACCATCCATGCGTACGACGCGGCGACGCTGTCGCTCCGCGGCGCCGTCAAGGAGAGCCAGACGTTGATCGAAGCCGCGCGCAGTGGCCAGCTCGAGACCCGCGCCGACGCCTCCAAGTACGAAGGTGGCTTCCGCACGCTCGTCGATGGGTTGAATCAGACGCTCGAAGGAGTCGCCGTCCCGCTGCGCGAGGCCGGGTCGGTGCTCAACCAGCTGGCGGAGCGCGACCTGTCGACGCGGATGACGGGCACGTACACGGGCGACTACGCGGCGATGGCGACGGCGATCAACACGGCGGCCGAGCGGCTGGACGAGACGCTCGCCCAGGTGCAGGCGGCCGCTGGCCAGGTGGCGAGCGCGGGGGGGCAGATCACGTCTGGCAGCCAGGCACTGGCACAGTCGTCGTCCGAGCAGGCGGGCTCCATCGAGGAGGTCTCCTCCAGCCTGCAGGAGCTCGCGGCGATGACGAAGCAGAACTCCGACAACGCGCGGGCCGCCACGCAGCTGGCCGGCCAGACGCGCGGCAGCACGAGCGAGGGGGTCGCGCGGATGACGGAGCTCTCGGCGGCGATCAACAAGATCAAGGGGAGCGCCGACCAGACGGCGAAGATCGTCAAGACGATCGACGAGATCGCCTTCCAGACGAACCTGCTGGCGCTGAACGCCGCGGTCGAAGCGGCGCGGGCGGGGGACGCGGGCAAGGGGTTCGCCGTCGTGGCCGACGAGGTGCGTAACCTGGCGCTCCGCTCGGCGGAGGCGTCTAAGCAGACGGCGGCGCTGATCGAGGAGTCGGTGAAGAACGCGAACGACGGCGTGGCGATGAACGCCGAGGTGCTCAAGACGCTGGGGGCGATCAACGGGCAGGTGGAGAAGGTCTCCGGGATCATCGCCGAGATCGCCGCCGCGAGCGAGCAGCAGTCGCAGGGGGTCAACCAGATCAACAGCGCGGTCTCGCAGATGAATGGCGTGACGCAGCAGGTCGCCTCGAGCGCCGAGGAGTCGGCCAGCGCGGCCGAGGAGCTGGCGAGCCAGTCGAACGTGCTGAGCGACATGGTCGGGCAATTCCAGCTCAGCGGCGCCTCCCAGTCTGTACCGCGCAAGGCAGCCGCCCGGCCAGCCGCGCGCACGGCGCCGACGGTCGGGAGCTACGCCCCGCCCGTGAAGCGCAATGGAAACGGCAACGGAAATGGGAACGGCCACAAGGCAGGGAATGGCCATGGCAAATCCAACGGCCGCGCCACCCCCGAGCAGCTCATCCCGTTCGACGACGACGCGCTGCTCTCCAGCTTCTAGCACGTCGCACTCGACAGGGCGGTGGATGGCGTCTGCCATCCACCGCCTGCTCATTTCCACCCAGGCGGTGCCGCATCCGTCAGCCGCGCTCGACACGCGCATCGCAGGCGCCCATCATTCGACATGACCGACACCCCGCACCTGCACATGGATACCACGTCCGAGGGCGTGCGCACGATCACCCTCGACCGCCCGGATCGCCTGAACGCGGTCAACTCCGCGCTCGCCAACGCGCTCACCGCCGCATTCGCGGCGGCCGCACGCGAAGATGAGGTGCGCGTCGTCGTCGTCACGGGTGCGGGACGCGCCTTCTGCGCGGGGCTCGACCTCAGCGAGCCGCCAGTGATCCCCACTGACACGCGCGCGCAGCGACTCGATCCCTACGCATGGGTGGGTGAGTGGGTGCTCGGCGTCACCCGTTGCGAGAAACCGGTGATCGCGGCGGTCAATGGACCCGCCGCTGGCGCCGGCTTCGGGCTCGCGCTGGCCTGCGACATCCGCCTCGTCGCCTCGTCGGCGAAGATGACGGCCGGCTACATCCGCCGGGGCCTGAGCCCGGACGCCGGAGTCAGCTACTTCCTCCCTCGTCATCTCGGTCTCGCCCGGGCGTCGGAGATCCTGCTCACCGGGCGCGACATCGATGCCGCCGAGGCGGAGCGCATCGGTCTCGCCGCAGCCATCCTGCCCGACGACGGCTTTGCAGCGATGGTCGCCGAGTACGCCACGCGCCTTGCGGCGGGGCCACCCTTGGCGCAGGCGCTCACCAAGCGCCTCCTCGTGCAGAGCTTCGATCAGTCGCTCGACACCATGCTGCGCGACGAGCTCCAGCACATCAAGCAGTGCTTCGCCACAGCCGACGTTGGCGAGGCGATGGTCGCCTTCCGCGAGAAACGGCTCCCGCGCTTTCGCGGACGCTGATCCCCCACCTCCATACACCGAACGTGACATCGAACGTGCGACTCGTACTCCGTCTCGCAGTATTCAGCGTTGCTCTCGTCAGCGTCGGCAGCGCGCGTGCAACCGCGGTTCCGGCAACCCGAGCGGCCCCTACGCCGCTGCGCATCGCGTATCACGTCGCGATGCCCGATCCCGCCACGCACCTCTACGAGATCACGATCGACGTCGATGGCGTGAGCTCGGCCACGCTGCCACTGCAGCTCCCCGTCTGGTCGCCGGGACGGTACGCGCGCGTGGACTTCGCCAAGAACGTGCAGGAGTTTCGTGCAGCCTCCACGGATGGCCGCGCGCTCGCCTGGGACAAGTCCGACGGCTCACGCTGGATCGTTCGCACTGCCGGTGCGAAGGGGCTGCACATCCGCTACCGCGTCTTCGCTGACGCGCTGTCGGGTAGCTATAGCGTACTCGATACCGCGCACGCGAACTGGAACGGCGCCGGCCTGTTCATGTACGTGGAGAGCCACAAGCAGGATCCGGTCTTGCTCGAGATCGCACCTCCCGTCGGTTGGCACGTGCTCAACGGCGATACGCGCTCGCGCGGCCAGCTCTCCTACCGCTTCGAGAACTATGACCGGTTGATCGACACGCCCACGGAGGTGGCTCCAGCCTTTCTCGTGGACTCGTTCACCGTGGACGGCCGGAAGTACCGCACCATGGTGCATCACAACGGCGCGCCGGCCGCCGACGTACGCGCGCGCTTCGTGCGCGATGTGGAGAAGATCGTCCGGTACGAGAACTCCGTCTTCTCCGCGCCCCCGCTGGACCAGTACACCTTCCTCTTTCACATCGGCTACGCCGGTGGCGACGGGATGGAGCATCTCTATTCCACCCAGGTCATCGATCGCCACCGGTGGGCCGATTCGCTCACTGTGCTTCCCGGCATCGGCACCGCTGCGCACGAGTACTTCCACGTCTGGAACGTGAAGCGCGTGCGTCCCGCCGCCCTCGGCCCGTTCGACTACACGCACGAGGTGTATCAGCCCAGCCTCTGGGTAGCCGAGGGATGGACGCAGTACTACGGTCTCGCCGCGTTGCATCGCGCGGGGGTCACGGATCGGAACGAGTTCTATCGCAGCATGGCCGGCGTCATCAACGCCAACCTCACGGCGCCGGGCCGCAAGGAGGTCTCGGCGCGCATGGCATCGTTCCACGCACCGTTCTGGGACGGCGGTTCGCAGGCCCAGCCGACGAACGCCGCGAACTCGTTCTTCAGCTACTACACCAAGGGCTCCGGGATCGCGCTGTACCTCGACCTCTACATCCGCGCCCGCTCCAATGGGGCGCGCTCGCTGGACGACGTCTTCAACGCGCTCAAGCGACGCAGCTGGGAGGCACCGCGCGCGTCGTATTACCTGCCGGGACGCGGCTACACGGAGCTCGACGTCGAGCGCGCCGCGAGCGAAGTGGCGGGCGAAGATCTCCATCCCTGGTTCGAGCGCTACGTCGGTGGCACGGAGGACATGGACTATGCGTCGCTCGTCGCCCGCGCAGGGCTGCGCCTCGTGCGTGACGCCGAGCCGTGGCGACTCGAGGAGCTTCCTGACGCCACGCCGGCACAGCGCGCGATCCGCGACGGCTGGGTCGCGGGCCGGTCCGCCAGGTAGCAGCAGGTAGCAGCAGGTAGCAGTTCGCTCGGCTCAGCCAGGCGCGCGGCGGATCGTCACGCCGCCGCGCGCTCGGCAGCCAGCTCCGGCGCACGCACGTCGCGCGCGACGGTGATGATCGCGACGCCGCCGAGGATCACCGCGGCGGCGAGGAGTGTGCGCTGCGTGACCGGCTCGTGCGCGAAGAACCAGCCGAGGAGCACCGCCACCACCGGGTTCACATAGGCGTACGTGGCGGCCTTCGCTGCGGTCGTGTGCGAGAGCAGGTAGTAGTAGGCCGTGAAGCCGACGAGCGAGCCGAAGCTCACGAGGTAGAGAAAGCCGAGCAGGGAGCGCGTCGTCGCGTGCGCTAAATCCATGTGCGTCGGCTCGCCCATGAGCACTCCCCCCACGAGCAGGCAGAGTCCGCCAGCGAGCATCTGCGTCGCCGAGCCGTTGAGCCCCGTACTCGCCCGGGGTGCGCGCTGCGTGTACAGCGAACCCGCCGCCCAGGCCATCGAGCCGAGCATCAGCGCGATGGTGCCCGCAGGATCGATCGCGCCTCCGCTGTGCAGCGCGTCCGGCCCCACCAGCAAGCCGAGCCCGACGAGCCCCAGTCCCAATCCCACGAAGACGAGGGTGGGTGGGCGCCGCCCGCCGGGCCGCAACCAGTCCATCAGCACCATCCATAGTGGGACGATCGCCACCAGAAGCGCCGCGAGTCCCGACGGAACGCGCTGCTCCGCCCACACCACCGCGCCGTTCCCGCCGAGCAGCATCAATCCGCCACTGACCAGACCGCTCCACCAGTCACGCGACGTGGGCAGTTCGGCGTCCGAGCTCCGCAGTCGTGCCCACGCGAGCAGGATCATCCCGGCGATCACGAAGCGCGCGCCCGCCATCAGCAGCGGTGGCAGCGTCTCCACGGCGAAGCGGATGGCGAGGTAGGTCGATCCCCAGACGATGTAGACGGCCGCGAAGGCGGCGATCAGGCGGGCACGCATGCGCGCAACTTAGCGGGCGCGTCGCCAGCGTCGAACGTTCGTCGATCTGGCGGTCCGCCCCTTGCACCACGGTTCGGTCAGTGTATGATTCATAGGTGAACAATACGAGGCCTATACCATGATGATGGCCACTCTCGCGGTGCCGACCACACGCGACGACCACGACCAGCAGGATCAGCTCGTTGATTTCGATCGCCAAGATGAGCTCGCCGCAGATGTTGCTCGCTCACCGATCGCGATCGGCGACCCTGCTCGCGACGCTGCCTTCCAACGCGACGCGCTCCCCTACCTCGACGACGTCTATCGCTTCGCGCTCTCGCTGACGCGCGACGAGTCCGACGCCGACGACGTCGTTCAGGAGACTTTCCTCCGCGCGTACCGGTCCTGGCACACCTTCATTTCTGGGACGGACTGCCGACGCTGGCTGTTCACGATCTGCCGCAACGTCTTCCTCCGCTCGCGAGAGCGGCAGCGCCCCATGGTCGATCTCGAGGACGGCGAGCAGGACGCCGTCGCGGTCGGGTCGGTCTACGCAGCCGCGCGTGAGAAGGGCTATGATTCCCTCTATGCGACGCTCGATCTCGCCCCCGCGCTCCGCGACGCGCTCGATCGCCTCGCCGAGCCCTTCCGCTCGGCCGTGATCCTCGTGGACGTGGAAGACATGACCTACGAGTCTGCCGCCGAAGTGATGGGCGTACCGATCGGCACCGTGCGGTCGCGACTCTTCCGCGGCCGGCGCCTCCTCCAGGAGAAGCTCCTCACGGTCGCCGAGGATCTCGGCTTCACGCCGGCGTCGGCCGGTGCGGTGCGATGAGCGCACCCGCGCGCGCGCAGCTCGAGGAGCTCGGACTCTCGGCCACGTGCGTCGACGTCCTTCGGCATCTCTGGGATTATCTCGATGACGAGTTGACCCCCGCCGGTGCCGAGCGGCTGCGCTCGCACATCGCGACGTGCGCCACCTGTCGCGAATTCGAGGGGTTCCAGAGCTGCTTCCTCGATGGACTGGCCAGGCTGCGCCGCGAGCTCGATGCCCCGACCTCGTTGCGCGAGAAGGTGGCCGAGAAGCTGCGCGGCGAAGGGTGCCGCTGCTGGGAGCAGGCGAAGCGAACCGGTTGAGTCGCTGACGCTGCAGCGACTGCGCTGCGCCTCAGCCCGTGATCGTCAGACGCAGCTCCGACCCCGTCTCGCCGTTGAGCACGACGGACGCAGTGACGATGATGTCGGGCGCGAGGCTCGAGGCGACCGAGCAGTATTTCTCGAACGCCAGCGTCACCGCCCGCTCCGCGTGCACGCGCTCGATCTCCTCGCCATCCACCCGGAACACGAGCTGCAGCGCAGTGACGCGCCGAGGCGCCTCGGTACGCCGATCGGCCCCGACGTCGACCACGACCGACGTCGGGGGCGTGCGCCGCTTGATCAGGATGTCCACGACGTCGACACCCGAGCAGGCAGCGAGAGCGCTGAGGAGCGCGTCCACCGGCGACTGCGCGGCCACCGAATCGCCGTCGATGAGCGCGAGCGGACCGTTCAGTCGCCCCGTCTCCCAGCGGCGTTCCCCCGCCCACGTCGCGCGAACGAGCGAGCCGCTCATCGCTCGATCGGGGCGCGCACCGCATTGCCCCACTCGGTCCAGCTTCCGTCGTAGTTGCGCACGCGATCGTAGCCGAGCAGGTAGGTGAGCACGAACCACGTGTGCGAGGACCGCTCGCCGATGCGGCAGTACGCCACGACGTCATCGCCGGGCGCGAGGCCGGCGCCCTCCTGATAGATCGCGCGCAGCTCCTCGGCGCTCTTGAAGGTGCCATCGGCGTTCGCGGCACGGGCCCACGGCACGCTTGCCGCGCCCGGAATGTGGCCGCCGCGCATCGCGCCTTCCTGCGGATAGTCGGGCATGTGCAGCTTGGCCCCGCTGAACTCGTCCGGCGAGCGCACGTCGATCAACTTTCCATGCTGCTCCACGTGGCGGCGGACGTCGTCCATGAAGGCGCGGATCCGCCCGTCGTTCCGCTCAGGGGCCGCGTAGCTCGACGCCGGTACTGACGGCACCGCCTCCGTCAGCTCGCGCCCCTCGGCCTCCCACTTCGTTCGACCACCGTCGAGGATGCGGACGTCGGAGAAGCCGAACAGCTGGAAGACCCAGAGCGCATACGTGGCCCACCAGTTGTTCTTGTCGCCGTAGAAGACGATGGTCATCTCGTCCGTGACGCCCAGTCGGCGCACGAGGGCCTGGAACGCCTCGCGCGACACGTAGTCGCGCTGCACCGGGTCGTTCAGGTCGCTGTGCCAGTCGATCTTGAGTGCGCCAGGAATGTGGCCGAGGTCGTAGAGCAGCACGTCTTCGTCACTCTCGAGGATGCGGAGGTGCTCGTCGGTGAGATGCTCGGCGAGCCATGTGGTGCTGACGAGCGCCTCTGGGTGTGCGTACTGCTTGGCGTCGATCGACTGGTCGGACATTGGGTTCCGTTCGCGGGGAGTGGTGGTCGCAAATTAACTCGCCGCGCCGGCACCTGGTTCGCGCGGCACACGCGGCTCCCGCGGCACACGCGGCTCCCGCGGTTCGTCCGCCTCGCGCGGCAGCGTCGTGATCCAGTCGAGGATCGTGCGAGCCTCGTCCTGCCATCCGGGCTCGGCGAACATGAAGTGGCCGTGTCCGTGAGCGAGGTGGAACGACGCACCGTATCGGGCGGCGACGCGTCGCGACGTGGAGAGCGGAATGAACCGGTCACGATCGCCCGCGACGACGAGCATCGGCACACGCACGGCGCCGCGCGGAACGGCGTGGACGCCGAGCGCCGCCTGGCGCGCCGCGCGTCCACTGTCGGGCACGAGTCGCTCGCGCAGCGGTGGGCGCTCGTGTTCGGGCACCGCGTTCAGCACCAGCGCGTCCAGATCCTCGGCGCGCGGCAGGAACGCCCGGGAGCCGAGCAGGGCGGGGAGGTAGCGCGTCATGCGCAGCAGCAGCGGCAGGCTGAGCACCGTGATGCCGCGCGGCGGCGCTGGAGAGACGAGCACAGCGGCGCGCACCAGCCCGCGCGCGGCGAGCAGCAGCGCGACCAGCCCTCCGAGCGAGTGTCCGAGCACGATCGGACGGCCCATCTCGCGCACGACCTCGCACGCGTCGTCGAGAAAGTCGTCGATCGAGCACCGGCCGAGCGCGGCGAGTGGCGCATTCGGCGGTCGCCCGCGATAGGAGAGCGCGGTGGCGGAATGACCGTGCTCGGCGATCATCGGCAGCAGTCGCTCGAACACCCAGGCGCCGGCGAACAGCCCATGGAGGCAGAGCACCGGTGCGCCGCGCGGGTTCGGCACGTCGATGGTGTCGACCTGCACGGACCCCATCACGCGAGAAACCACCTGAGGCGTCATGGGCGAACTATCGGTGCGCCGCGGAACCCGGGCAATGGGCGTAACGCGGCGCACCGGCGGCGGCTCCTGGTTAAACTGTGTGACCTCACCACGATCAACCGTCGCCGTGTCGCTCAGCCCCGCCCGATTGTCCGCCCTGATGGAGCCGTACGCCCACCACGTGATGGTATGCGTGGGCGGCTTCTGCTCGCCGCACCGCGAGGGGAGGGCGCTGTACTCGCTGCTGGCCAAGCTGCTCCAGCGGGAGGGGCTCCTCTTCGGCGCGCGGCGCGTCAAGCGCGGTGAGACGCCCTGTCTCGGCGTCTGCGCCGGCGGACCGATCCTCGTCGTCTACCCGGAGGGGATCTGGTATGCCGGCGTGACTCCCGCGCTGCTGGAGCGGATCGTCATCGAGCACCTGCGTGACGGACGCGTCGTGGAGGAAGCGGTGTTTCACCGGCATGGAGGCGATGGTGGCGCGACCGGCTAGCGCGCGCGAGCGTCAGCGCGCGCGAGCTCGTCCTGCACCGTCCGCAGGATCCTCGGCCAGACGTGCGCTGCGGCGAGCGTGAAGAAGTTCCGGCGCGCCACGGGATCGGCGCGAAGGAAGTCCGCCAGGCGCAGCGAGCCCTTGCGCGCGTTGCACCCCCCACACGCCGTCACTAAGTTGCCCCCGGAGCGATCGCCCCCGCGCATGCGCGGCTGTACGTGATCCACGGTGAGCGTCTCCGGCTCGAATCGCTCGCCACAGTACACGCACTGGAAGTCGTCGCGCGCGAAGATCAGCTCCCGTCGCAATGGATAATCGTCTCCCGAATCGTCGCAATCTTCTCGAGGCCGCGCAGAAATATCTGCTCGACCCCAGTGAGGAGCAGCTCGACAAGGCCGCCGGCGCGCCGCCGCGCCTCACTTCCCAAGCCATTCAACAGGTCCGCATGTCCCGCTCCCGCGAACGCATCCTCGCCAACATCGATGACATGTACCGCGAAGCGTTCGAGCGCGCCAAGGCCACGGGCGACGACGCTCAGATGGCGACGCTCGACTTCGCCTATCGCCGGGAGCAGCTGTACTTCGAGATCCTCCTCGACGTGCGCGACGCGATCGAACGGAAATAGCTGCCCTACCGTCCGAACATCGATCCCGTCGCCCCCTCGGATGCGGGCTTCGCCGGCCATACCAGCGACGCCACGATCGATGCCACGAGCACGCCGAGCACGACGCCGAGCGAGAGCAGGATCGGGATGGGCACCCAGTGCTCCAGGAGCATCTTCGCCCCCACGAAGGTGAGGATCACGGCGAGCCCGTACTTGAGCAGGTGGAATTTCTGCACCACGCTCGCCAGCAGGAAGAAGAGCGAGCGCAGCCCGAGCACCGCGAAGATGTTGCTCGTGAAGACGAGGAACGGGTCGCGTGTGATGCCGAAGATCGCCGGGATCGAATCGATTGCGAAGATCAGGTCGGTGACCTCCACGAGCACCAGCACCAGGAGCAGCGGCGTCGCGTAGCGCTTGCCGTCCTCGAGGGCGAAGAAGTGCTTTCCGCGGTAGCCGTCCGTGAGCGGGAAGTGCTGCCGCACGAACTTCACCACGACGTTCTGCTCACCGTCGAACTCCTCGTCCTGCTTCACGGCCATCCGCACGCCGGTGACGACGAGCAGCGCACCGAAGATGTAGATGATCCACTCGAAGCGCGCGAGCAGTGCGGCGCCGATGCCGATGAACAGCCCGCGCATCAGCAGCGCCCCGACGATGCCCCAGAACAGCACCCGGTGCTGATACTGCGCCGGCACGGCGAAGTACTGGAAGATCAGGACGATGACGAAGATGTTGTCCACGCTGAGCGACTCTTCGATCACGTAGCCCGTGAGGAAGGTCAGCATCGCCTGGCGGTCCACGAACAGCGCGAGCCCGCCGGCGAAGAGCAGTGCGAGGCAGATCCACACCGCGGTCCACGTCAGCGCCTCGCGCGGCTTCACGACGTGCGGCGTCTTGTTGAAGACGCCCAGGTCGATCGCCAGCATCCCGAGGACGAAGGCGACGAAGCCGATCCAGAGCCAGATGTTGGTGGCGATCATGCGGGTGCTCCTTTGGTGAGCCGGAAACACGACGGGCGAGCCACACTACGGCACCCATGGTGTCGTAGTGGTCTCGCCCAAGGCTCACCCGCTCCTTCAACCGACCGGGAGCGCTCGCACGCCCCGTCTTGACGATCGGTTGCTCCGGCCTTCGTGCCGGCTGGCTACTCCCCACTGCTGACCGAACGCTCGCCGGTCACGCGATCCACGTCAAGTCCTGTCAGCCGCACCCTTCCGCGATGCGCGCGGCGGTGCCACTCTCCGGCATGTCTCCACACCGATACTTTCGATCGTTTCGACGCGCCCTCCTTCTCGCCGCTCTCGTCACCACCGTGCCACTCACCTTCTCCGCCCAGGTGCCCACCGGTCCGGCGGCGCCGCTGCGCGCCGCGCCGGACCCGGTCGCCGCTCTCGCCATCGTGAACGCCCGCATCTGGACCGGAGACGCGCGGCGTCCCTGGGCGGACGCGATCCTCGTGCGCGGCGAGCGCATCGACATGCTGGGCTCGAGCGCGGAGGCGAAGAAGCGCGCCGGTACGGCCATCCGGACGATCGACGCGCACGGCATGATGCTCGTGCCGGGCTTCATCGACGCGCACGTGCACTTCCTCGACGGCGGCTTTGCCCTCGCCTCGGTGCAGCTTCGCGACGCCCGGACGAAAGCCGAGTTCATCCACCGCATCCGCGACTTTGCCTTGACCGTGCCGCCCGGCACGTGGATCACGAACGGCGACTGGGACCACACGAACTGGGGCGGCGAGCTGCCCGAGCGCAGCTGGATCGACTCGGTGACGCCGAACAATCCGGTCTGGATCAACCGGCTCGACGGCCACATGAACCTCGCCAACTCGCTCGCGCTGCACGCCGCGAAGGTCACGCGTGAGACGCACGACGTCTCGGGTGGAGCGATCGTGCGCGACGCGGCGGGCGAGCCGACCGGCGTGCTCAAGGACAACGCGATGGATCTCATGTCGTCCGCCGTTCCCGAGCCGACGATGGCGATGAGCCTGCGCGCGCTCGACGCCGCGATGACGTACGTCGCCGAGCGCGGCGTCACGAGCGTGCACCACATGGGCGGGTGGGGCGACCTCGCCGTCTTCGAGCATGCACACCACGCCGGTGCGCTGCGCACTCGCATCTCCGCCGCCGTTCCGCTGCCGAGCTGGGAGCGGCTGCGGGATACCGTCGCGGCGCGCGGGCATGGCGACGCCTGGCTCCGCATCGGCGGCCTCAAGGGCTTCGTGGACGGATCACTCGGCTCGCACACCGCCGCGATGCTCGCGCCGTTCACCGATGTGCCCAGCGACACCGGCTTCTTCGTCCACTCCCCGGACAGCCTCTACGCGTGGACCGCCGGCGCGGACCAGGCGAAGCTGCAGGTCATCGTGCACGCGATCGGCGACCGCGCCATCCGCACCCAGCTCGACATCTTCGAGCGTGTCGAGCGCGAGCACGGCCCGCGCGACCGCCGCTTCCGCATCGAGCACGCGCAGCACATCGCGCCGACCGACCTTCCGCGCTTCGCCTCGCTCGGTGTGATCGCGAGCATGCAGCCGTATCATGCCATCGACGACGGTCGCTGGGCCGACGCGGTGATCGGCGCCGAACGCGCACGAACCACGTATGCGTTCCGGTCGTTGCTCGACGCGAAGGCAACGCTCGCCTTCGGCAGCGACTGGTTCGTCGCACCACCCACGCCGCTGCTCGGCCTCTACGCCGCGACGACGCGACGCACGCTCGACGACCGGCATCCCGGCGGGTGGGTCCCCGAGCAGAAGATCACCCTCGACCAGGCGCTCCGCGCCTACACCGCGGGCGGCGCCCGCGCCGGCTTTCAGGACGACGCGCTCGGAGTCCTCAAACCCGGCATGCTCGCCGATCTCGTGCTGATCGACCGCGATCTCAGCCGGATCGCGCCCGAGACCATTCGCGATGCACGAGTCATGATGACCATGGTCGGCGGTCGTGTCGTGTTCGATCGCGACAAGCTCACCCACTGACGAGGACGCACACATGCCAGGATCTCGGACTGGACTGCGCAACGTACTGCTCGCCGGCATGGTCGCATTCTCGTCGGCGTCCTCGTGCACGACCGTGGCCAGCACGGGCGATCGCGCGGAGGTTGACCGCCTGGAGCAGGAGGCGCGCGCGATCGCCCGCACTGACGGCTGCAACAGCTCCAGCCAGTGTCGCACCGCCCCCGTGGGGGCAAAAGCGTGCGGCGGGCCCCGGACCTATCTCGTCTACTGCGCCGCGACCACCGACTCGGTCGCCCTGTTCAGGAAGCTCGCCGAGCTCGAGGCTGCCGAGAAGAAGTACAATGAGACGGCGGGTCTGGTGAGCACGTGCGAGTTCCGCACGCCGCCTGGCGTCGTCGCGACCGGAGGAAGCTGCCGGGAAGCGACGGGCGGCCCCTGAGCTCCTCGCTCCGGTTCGCCTCACGAGCTCACATGATCATTGCGGACGTGACTCTCGCGGTGCGCTGCGAGCACCAGCTCGCCGCGTAGCTGCGCTGCTGGCGGTGCCACTCGCGGGCTTTACTGCCCCTGTCGTGGGTTGCGGGATCCGGTTGCCAACCGGGTACGGGGCGATCGTGATTGGCGGCAGCACGAGTGGCGTCGTTCCCGCGGCACTGATCGTGATCGTCATCGTGCCGAGCGGTCCGTTGTACGGGGGGAGGTAGAGTCTCGCTACACCACCCGTGTCGGTCGCGGTCGCGAACCCACTCGTTCCGCTGTCGACTGGAGTCACGACTGCGGTCGCCGTGACAGTCACGCCAGACGTCCGGAGCGCCACCCCGTTCGGGTCCAGCATTCGCACCGCCAGTGGTGTGTAGATCTGTATCCCCGCGTAGATGGTGTCCGGCAGCAGCTGCAGCACCTGGAAGGTATTCGTCAACGTGCGCGCCACCTCGGTGAACGACCTGCTTGCGTTGGCCACCGAGACGGTGCCGGTATACGTGCCCACCGTTGCACCCATGGTGATGGTCGCCTGTGCGATTCCACCCGCGCCCGAGACGGTTCGCGCAGGCGCGAACGACATCCCCGTTCCGCTGAAGTTCACGCTCGCGCCCACGACACCATTCCCCAGCGAATCGACGGCTCGGACGACCAGCGGATTCGGCAGCGAGGCGCCGACGAGTCCCACCTGTCCCGCGCCGGAGACGATCGTCACGTCACGCGCCCCTCGGGAGACAGTGCGGGCCGAGAAGGTCACGCTGCCGATCGACGTGCCGCTCGGCCCCCTCAGGTCGGCGCGGATGCTGTCCTGCCCGGGCGTGATTCCCAGGGTATAAGTGGTACGCGCCACACCGTCGCTGCCGGTCACCGTTGTGGGCGTGCCGACCTTGCCGCTGCCCGCGATTCGCGTCCAGTCGATCGTCGCGCCGGCCACTGGCGCCCCGAACTCGTCGCTCGCCCGAACGACGAGCGGAGCGGTGAGCGACACGTTCGTCGAGTCGGACTGTGTGTTGCCTGAGACGATCGACAGCGCCGACGCAGGGGCAGGTGTGGCGATCGCGGTGACGGCTACCGGGGCCAGCGTGCCGCTCGCCGCCTCGAAGGAGTAGCTGCCCGCGATGCGGCCCACGATGAGCACGGTGCTGGCGCGTCCCGAAGCATCAGTCACTGCCGACGCCACGCTCACGCTGCCGCCCGCAGTCACCGCGCGAAAGCTCACCGGCGCACCGACGACGGCGACGTTGTCGGCAGCCTGCACCTCCACCACCATCGGCTGAGCGAGTGCGCGGCCGGCCAGCCCAGTCTGCCCACCGCCGCCCACCAGCACGATTCGCGAAGCAGCCGGTCCCACCGTCAACCGGGCGGTTCCGGCCACGCCGAGCGGGGTGAGCGCCGTCAGGGACACGACTCCGCGCTTGCCGAACGTGTGGACGCTGGCCGCCGCGTCGCCGCTGGCCGTGACCGTCGCGAGCGTGGTGTCGCTCGAGGTCCAGCGGACCAGCAGGTCGGGAAGCACCTTCCCGGCGGCGTCAGTCCCCACGGCGGCGATGGCCAGCGTGGTGACACCGGCGACCGCACTGTCTCGCGGAGAGATGCTGATCGTACGCGTGTCGCGCCCGGGTCCCGTGTACTGCAGCGCAACCGGCGCCGCGGCGCCGTCTGGTGAACCGGTACCCCGCGCGATCACCTGCTGGGTGCCGCTGAACAGGACGACGTTGCTCGCATTGCGCAGCTCGATCAGCGCGGTGAACAGCTGATCCACCTTGCTGGCCGGCACTGGTATCTCGATCCGCAGCGTGTCGCTCGCGCCGAACTGCACCGTCGTCTCGGTTGCGGCACCATCGAGACCGGTAAGCCGCACGTGCACATTCGTCACGTCCAGGCCGAACGCCGCCAGCGACCGGTAGGCGGCAGCCGCCTCAGTCGAGAAGCTTGGCGCGATCGCCAGGCGTCCCGGCAGCGTGGATGCGGGTACCGTCGGCGGCGACTCGGTGCAGGTCACGGCAGAGATGGCGGCGAGCGCCAGGGCGAGGACGCGTAGAGACAGGCGCATGAGCTGGGCAGGAAGTGGCGGGCACCGGCACGCGATCCCTGCCGACAAGGGCCTCGCGTGGAGGTGGAATGATCATGGAGGGAGACGCGCACAGCAGGCAGGTGTCACTCGACCCGGCTTCGTGCGTCCGCGGGCACGCGCACTATGG
>JAYUTY010000113.1:0-18112 GCA_043754875.1 Gemmatimonadota bacterium | reverse complement strand
ATGCACAGTACCGCGTGACCGCCGGCACGACGCTGGGCCGGATGCGCGTGGCCCAGATCAAGCCACGCGCCGTGATCTTCTCGATAGACGAGTTCGGGCTCTCCCGGCAGGACTCGCTGACGTTGACGGACTCCACCAAGGTGAGGATTAGATGAAGCCAGTCCTGGCGGTCATCGTTGCTGCGACGCTCGCGCTGGGCTCGTCGGCCCATCCGGTTGCGGCCCGCCCGGCAGAGGGCGCGGTCACTTCCCTCAGCGTGCTCCCGGCATCCGGGCGAGCGAACGTCGTGATCGGCGTGTCGGGCGGTGTGGAAGTGCAGGACTTCACGCTCCGCTCGCCCGATCGCATCGTCCTCGACCTCACCGGCGCCTCCCTGAGCATGGTCGCGCGCGCATACGATCATGTCGCACGCGGCGGCATCACCGATGTCAGGTATTCGCAGTACCGCAGAAACACGGTGCGCGTCGTGGTCTATCTCGATGGCCCCCGGCAGTACGCGATCAGCAAGGCGGATGGCGGAATTCACGTGGCCGTCACCACGCAGCCTGGTGCGCAGTTCGCCGGCTGGTCGATCGGTGCCAGCCGCGAACCGAAGGCCGCCGTGACGAGCGTCGAGGTGACGACGAAGTCGGGTCCTGACCGCGTCGCTGCGCCAAGCATTGCCGACAGCGTCGCCTCCACCCGCACCGAGACCGCTGCAGATCGCTCCGCCGAGAGAGCAGCGGAACGGGCAGCCGACCGCGCCGCAGACCGCGCTGCTGATCACCGCCAGTCACAGACCAGCCCTAGGCAGACGGGCCGCTTCCAGATGGCATCGTCGCTCGGGCCCGCGCAGCAGCGCTCGCAGCAACCCCGTATCACTGTCACCTGGCAGGGGTCGGAGATCCGCGACGTCATTGCGGCCTTCGCCACCTTCTCGGGCCGTACGATCATCCCCAGCTCCAATGTTCCGCAGTCGAAGGTCGACGCCGAAGTGCGCGACCAACCCTGGGACGTGGCGTTGCAGGCCATTCTCAATGCGCAGGGATTGGCCGCGACTGAGGATCCGAACGGCATCATCATCGTCGACACGCAGGAGCGCATTGCCGCGCGCGCGCAGACCGAGCCGCTCGCCACCCGCATCGTTCGCCTCAACTACCAGCGCGCGACCGCCGTGGGCGAGCAGATTCGCCAGCGCCTGCTGCAGTGCATCCCTTCCGAGCGCGCCTTCGCGAGCCCGGCCCCTTCCTCGTCATCCGCCGCCGGGCAGCCCCCGGTCGCGGGACCGCCGCCGGCGCAGCCGACGATTGGTGGCGGTGGCAGCCAGCCCTCCGGTGAGTCGACGGGTTGCCGTGGACGCGGCAACGTCTCGAGCGACGAAGTCACGAACAGCATCAGCATCACTGCGCCGATCAGTGCGATCGAGGACCTGCTCGCGTTCGCCGAGTCGCTGGACCTTCGCCAGCCGCAGGTGAACATCAAGGCCAAGATCGTGCTCGTGAACCGCACCGATCTCGACGCGCTCGGCATCAAGTACGACCTCGGCACGCGCAACCAGTTCTTCAGCAGCATCATCCAGCGCTCGGATTCGCTCGGCAAGCCCGGCAACCCCACCGATCCGCCGCTCGTTCTCCTCGGCGGCAACACGGTGTCGGCGATCGCCAATGCCTCCGGCAACGTGCCTGGCGCAGCGCTTCGCCTCATCTATTCCACCGCGCTTGGCGGCTTCGACTTCAGCACATTCCTCGACGCGCTCCAGGAAGTCTCGCTGCTCGATGTGCAGGCCGAGCCCAGCGTGACGACGCTCAACAATCGGACTGCCGAGCTGGTCTCGGGCGCCCAGGTGCCGTTTGTGCCGCTCGTCAGCAGCGGTGGCTCGGGGACCTCGATCACCGCCCCCGTGATCGTCGAGCGCGTCCAGACGGGCGTCACCCTCCGCGTCACGCCGAGCGTCACGAACAACCAGCAGATCATGATGCGCGTCGAGGTGATCAACTCCGACGTGAACTTCACGAACAATGGCACGCTGATCGACAACAACAGCAACAAGACGGAAGTCCTGGTCGCCGACGGTCAGACGGTCGTCATCAGCGGCCTGACGCAGACGAGCGTACGCGTCACCAAGTCCGGGATCCCGCTGCTCGTCGACCTGCCGCTGATCGGACGACTGTTCGGCTACACCACGAGGCAGGAGCAACGGCGCGACCTGCTCATCCTGATCACGCCCCACATCATCGATGAAGGGCAGCAGCCTTCTGATGCGGTGCGGCGCTAGCCGCCCGCGGAGCATAGTGGAGCAATCATGATCACTCTCCGGTCCGTCTCGCGGCTCGCCGCGCTCGCCTTCGGTGCCATCGTCGCGTCCAGCTGCGACACGCGCCTGCCAACCCAGTCCTCGGGCGCGCAGGACGACGTGCTACGCCCGACGATCACCTTCGTCCTCCGGGGCGGCACGAACAACGCCGTCGTTCCCGGAGCGACGGCGTCCGTCGACATCACCACGTCGGACAACAAGGGCGTCTCCACGATTCTGACGACGGTGCGAAACTCGTCGCAGGTCATCGGGATCGACACCGTGACCTTCAAGCCGACCTCGCTCACGTCCACGCGCACGGTTCCCGTGCCGCTCGACGGGGCGAAGAAGGGCGATCGAATCATCATTCGCACCACGGCGACCGACGCAGCACTCAACACGCGCACCGACTCTCTGATCGTCAGCGTGGCGGCGCCGAGCATCTCGTTCGACACGCCGGTGGTCGGCTCGAAGGTCAACGTGGGCGACTCGCTGCTCGTGACGGCCCGGCTGCACGACGATGCCGGCATCAAGCAGGTGACCTTCCTCGGCTACTCGCTACGCGGAAGCGCGCGGCTCGGCACTCAGGACACCATCATCCGCTATCCGCTCATCGGCGCGCCCACGCTCAGCGCGAACTTCGCGGCCAACGTGCGCGACACCGTGATCCAGCGGTATCTCAAAGTGCAGACGCCGATCGACACGACGACCGATTCACTCGTCGTGCGCGGCATTCTCACTGACGTGCTTGGCGGTGCCGACACGGCGCGTGTCAGCGTCAAGATCGTCCGCGGCCCCAACGTCCAGGTGCTCAGCCCAGTTGCGGGCGACAGCGCCACGCCAGGCGCCGGGCTCACGATCACCCTGCGCGCGACGGATCCCACGGGAGTGTCGCGCCTCGGCTTCCGCCTGCAGTCCGACGCCTCGTTCCCGACGAAGATCGACACGACCATCGTCGCGGGCTATGCCAACGCACCCAAGGACGTCACCTTCACGGCGACCGTCGCGATCCCCGCGAATGCGCCGCCCAAGGCAGTGCTGACGATCACCCCCGTGGCGACGAACGTCGGTGGCCAGGACGGCGCCTCGGCACCAACGTTGATCGCGGTGCGCGCCGGCTTGCCGCCCGCTCCTCGCGTCTTCCAGACAATCGCGTCGCGGGTCGAGGTGACTGATTCGCTCAGCATCACGGCACTCGGCAATGGCGTCAAGATCGTCGGCTACGAGCTCCGGGATGCGAGTGGGATCGTGCTCAAGCGCGACAGCGTCGCCATCGCCTCTCCGTTCCCCTCGACCGCGGTCGTCACGATTCCGCTGAACCTGTCGACTGCGATGCAGGGCAAGCGGATCTCGCTGATCAGCTTCGCCTACGACCAGGGTGGTCGCGTCGGCTATTCGCTGCAGGCGGGCGCCACGGCCTTCCAGCCGAACGCTGCCGCGGCGTTCCGGGATTCGTCGCTCGTCGTCTACGGCCGTACCTACGCCCTGCCGGCTACCCGGAATGGCACGATCGCCGATCTCACGGTTGATCAGGCTCGCGGCAACGTGTTCCTGTCGAACATCAACTTCGGCCGGCTCGAGGTGTGGCAGAAGGGCATCGGCAACTTCGATCCGACGGGCGTCGTCGTCGGCTCGCAGCCCTGGGGCATGACGATGTCGCGCACCGCGGCGGGCAAGGACACGCTCTACGTCGCCAACTCGGGTGGCACCAATCTGAGTCGCGTGTACATCGGCGCCTCGTCTCCGTCAGGCATGCGCGAAGATCTGTCCAACCGACTGCTCACGCGCGTGTCGTTCCTCTACAAGGCAACGGAGACACGCGACATCGGTACGGGCAAGATCCGCATCTCCGTCACCGGACCCTTTCTCTTCTCCGACCGTCCGCAGTACGTCGAGCAGAGCGCGTCTGGGCGTCTCTACATCTCCACGAAGCCGACGGTCGCTGCACCGAGCGGAACGACGCGCTACCTGGATCCGGCCGCGCCGGCCCCGGACGAGCGCTTCATCCTGGACTTCGCGACCCAGGGAACTGATCCCAACTCGTTCCTCATCGCGAACGTGGACAGCATGGGGGTGATCCCCGCTCCCGCGAGCAGCACCTCCAACGACGTGCTCGTGATGTGCGACCATTCGTCGGGAACCACCGCCGGCGGATCGTGCGTCTCGTCGGCTGGTGGCATCCTCGCCACGATCACTGCCCTGAAGACGCAGGAGCCGAAGAGCGACGTGGAATACAAGGTGAACGCCGACGAGAAGTCGCTCGGGCTCACGGACACGACCTACGCGGCGTCCAGCGGCGACGGACAGTGGATCACCTTCGGTGAAGGAAACCGTGCTCCGACAGCGCGCAACTTCCTGCTCAAGGACGATGGATCGGTCGCGGGACGTTACACCTACGCATCGCCCTCGATCAACGTCGCGGACCTGATCAACAACGCGTCCGACCGCATCTTCGGCGTCGCGCTGGACAAGTCGGGGAAGACGATCGGCATCCATGGCGGCGAGACGTACTTCGCCACCACGAACATTCCCTTCACCCAGCGCCTGCAGGGCAAGAAGTCCACCTTCTCCGTGGGGGCGGGCATCGCCTTCCACCCGAATGCGGACGGCGTCACCACGCCGCAGGCGCAGCGCCTCGCTTTCGTGGCCTCGAACAATGGATCGATCGAGGCGGTGGACATCGCCTACTACGACTTCAGCCGCGGGGCACTGGCGACCAAGTTCAATCTCTACGGTCCGCTGCGCGCTTCGCTCCCGTTCCCAGGGGACGACGCCTCGGTGATCGTCAAGCTGTTCGGAATGTCGGCGAAGGGGCTCGTCGTGATCGACGTCACCGCAGCGGATCTGATCGCGGGTCCGTAATCTCCCCCGATGCTCGTCGAGTAGGTTATCTAGGGTATCGTAGTTGCGAGCCCGGCCATCCGCCGGGCTCGCGTCTTTCTACCCCCACCCAAACGCGCTCGATGCTTCGCTTCACCACGGCCGGTGAGTCTCACGGACAGGCGCTCGTCAGCATTCTCGAGGGCATGCCGGCTGGCCTTCCCCTGCTCGCCGCTGACGTCGACGAGGAGCTCGCGCGACGGCAGCAGGGCTACGGGCGTGGCCGCCGCATGCAGATCGAGCGAGATACGGTCGAGTTTCTCTCCGGCGTGCGAGCGGGCGAGACGATCGGCAGCCCGATCGCGATGCTCGTCCGGAACCGGGACTGGGCGAACTGGCAGGAGATCATGGATCCCGCGCCGCGCGACGGCGATGTCGGCGGTGCAATGCGTCGCCGTGCGGTGACGCGCGTCCGGCCTGGACATGCGGATCTCACGGGAATCCTCAAGTACGATCGCGACGATGCGCGAGACATCCTCGAGCGAGCCTCGGCACGTGAGACCACCGCGCGCGTTGCAGCGGGCTCCGTCGCGAGGCGTCTGCTCGTCGAGCTCGGCGTGTCGATCGGCAGCCACCTGGTCCACCTGGGCGGCGTCGATGCCAGGCGACCCGAGGAGCTACCAGCTGCCCTGAACGCAGCATCGGACGTCTCGCCGCTTCGCACGCTGGACGCCGAGGCGGAGCGCCTGATGATCGAGCGCATCGACGCCGCGAAGAAGGCAGGCAACACGTTGGGGGGCATCTGTGAAGTGGTCGTGGACGGGCTACCTGTAGGACTCGGCTCGCACGTCTCATGGGACCGGAAGCTGGACGGCCGGATCGGGGCGGCAATGATGTCCATCCCGGCCGTGAAGGGGGTGGAGATCGGCATGGGCTTCAGCGCGGCGCGCGTTCTCGGTTCGGAGGTGCACGACGAGATCACGCTCGCGCCTGGACGACCACGCGCCGGAAACGTACGCCGCCCGACGAACCGAGCCGGCGGGCTCGAGGGAGGAATGACGACCGGCGAGCCGCTCGTCATCCGTGTCGCCATGAAGCCGATCAGCACGTTGATGCGTCCGCTTGGCACGATCGATACGTCGACCGGGACAGCCGCAGCGGCCACGGCGGAGCGGAGCGACGTGACTGCGGTGCCGGCGATGGGAGTGATCGCCGAGGCCATGGCGGCGCTCGTGCTGGCCGACGCGATGCTGGAGAAGTTCGGCGGGGATTCACTCGGGGAGATCCAGCGAAACCTCGATGGCTACCTGGCCCATCTCGCCGAGCGGCTCGGTGGGTGATCTGCTGGGCGAGCCGATGGTCCACCGGCGGGGCCACATCGTCCTCGTCGGCCTTCCTGGTTCGGGCAAGAGCACGGTCGGCCCGCTTCTCGCGACGGCGCTCGGCCGCCCCTTTCTCGATTTCGACGCGGAGATCGGGCGCCGCGTCGGGATCAGCATCTACCAGCTCTTTGCGGAGCGAGGTGAGGCGGTGTTCCGCTCGCTGGAGCGTGCGCTGACCGAGGAGCTTCGAGCGCGCGAACCCATGGTGCTCGCACCGGGCGGCGGCTGGGTCACGCAGCCTGGAACGGTGGCGCTGCTCCGGCCTCCGGGCCGGCTCGTCTACCTGCGGAGCACCGCCGCCGCCACGCTCGCTCGGATGGGCGAGGGAGTGGCCGGCCGTCCGCTGCTCGCCGCGTCGGATCCCCTTCGCGAGCTCGAGTCCTTGCTGGCCATTCGCCGGCCGCTCTACGAGGCGGCCGATTTGGTCGTCGATGTGGATAGCCTTGACCCGCAACGAGTTACAACGGAAATCGTTGCGCTGGCGCAACGTTGACCCGAAGGCTCGAATGCCTCGCGGAAGTCAGGCGGTTGACGTGCCCACTACCTTAAAGCGAGTATCAGCAGAACTACACGACAAGCAACAGCCGTCCCGTGGTTCTGCCGCTCCCAGCGGCAGGCGGGGCGACACACCAGCGACGGCCCCGACGAAGGGACCCACCGAAGCCTGCTGGTGTCCCAGAAGCACCTATATCGCGTGGCGCAGCAGCCTGCACGAGCTGCGACGGCGATCGCACGAGGAGACATGACGATTCGCGTTCTAGGCCCACACGAGCGTGGCCGCTTCGCCCCCGAGGCGTGGGGCCATCTGCTCGCGCTCAACAACGCCGGAGCGCTCAACCCCGCAGAGCTCGAGCAGGTGATCGAGCGGGCGATGGTCCAGTTCGACGGACGCATTGCCCTCGACGATCTACGCTCGATGATGGAAGGAGCCGGGTTCGATGATCCCGGCGCTGCGGCGGATACCCAGACCGTACACTAGAGACATGGCAGCCAAGAAGACCACGACCAAGCGGACCGCCGCGAAGAAGAGCGCCGGGGCCGCGACGAAGACGGTCGCGAAACGGAGTGCCTCCAAGACGGTCGCGAAGACGGCCGGCACACGCGGCAAGCGTGCGCCCGTCGAGGAGGTGTATCCGGACGCGCCGGCGGGAACGACCTCGCTCGTCATCGTCGAGTCGCCTGCAAAGGCGAAGACGATCGGCAAGTATCTGGGGCGCGCCTATCGGGTGCGCGCCACGGTCGGCCACATCATGGACCTCCCGGAGAAGAAGCTCGGGATCGACATCGAGCACGGCTTCGAGCCCGAGCTGGTGCCGATTCCCGGCAAAGAGAAGACGATCGCCGATCTGAAGAGCGCGGCGAGGGATTCCAAGGAGATCTTCATCGCCACCGACCCTGATCGCGAGGGCGAGGCGATCGCGTGGCACGTGGCCGAGCAGATCAAGCCGAAGCGGGGGCAGGCGGTCGTGCCGATCCGCCGCGTGCTCTTCCACGAGATCACGAAGGATGCAGTGCAGCTCGCCATCCAGAACGCCGGCGTGATCGACGGCAAGAAGGTGGAAGCCCAGCAGGCCAGGCGCGTGCTTGATCGCCTGGTTGGATACAAGGCGAGCCCGGTGCTCTGGAAGACCGTCAAGAAGGGGATCTCGGCTGGCCGAGTGCAGACGGTGGCGCTACGCCTGATCGTCGAGCGCGAGCGCGAGATCCGCGCGTTCAATCCGGTCGAGTACTGGTCGGTGGAGGCGTTGCTCGAGAAGGACGAGACACGCTTCACCGCGAAGCTGCACCAGATCGACGGCAAGAAGGCGGAGATCCACAACCAGGCCGAGGCGGACCGGATCCTGTCCGATCTCGAGGGGCGCAAGTCGTTCGGATGCACCGAGGTCAAGCGTCGCGAGCGTCGCAAGAACCCGTCGGCACCGTTCACGACGTCCACGCTGCAGCAGGAAGCGGCCAAGAAGCTCTCGTTCGGCTCCAAGCGCACCATGCGCGTGGCGCAGGATCTCTACGAGGGCATCGACATCGGAACGGGCGTGGAGGGGCTGATCACCTACATGCGAACGGACTCGACACGCATCGCCGAGAGTGCTGCCACGCAGGCGCACGACTACCTGCGCGTGCTGTTCGGCAAGGAGTATCTGGCCAACGGGCTTCAGCTCTATGGCGACGGCAAGGCGAAGAACGCACAGGAGGCGCACGAAGGCGTGCGTCCCACCGATCCTACGCGCCGGCCCGACGACATCCGCAAGTTCCTGAGTCCCGACCAGTTCAAGCTGTACGACCTGGTGTGGAAGCGGTTCATGGCGTCGCAGATGGCGCCCGCGGTGTTCGACACGACGACGGTCGACTTCGACATCGCGGCCAAGGAGCAGCCGCAGATCGGGCGTCGCTCGTACCTGTTCCGCTCCACCGGCAGCATCATCAAGTTCCAGGGCTTCCTGGCGCTCTACCGCGAAGCGCGCGAAGAGGGCGACTCCAAGGCGCTCGAGGACGAGCAGGCGCTGCCCGTCGTCGAAGTCGAAGAGAATGTCCCGGTGCGCTCGATCACCCCGTTCCAACACTTCACCGAGCCACCTCCGCGCTTCTCGGAGGCGAGCCTGGTCAAGGAGCTCGAGCGGCTGGGCATTGGTCGCCCATCCACGTATGCGAGCATCATCAGCGTGCTGGCGGACCGGCGCTATGTGAACCTGGAGCAGCGGCGCTTCTTTCCCACCGAGCTCGGCGAGCAGGTGGAGAAGGTGATGGTGATGCAGTTCCCGGACATCTTCAACGTGGGCTTCACCTCGGGCATGGAGCTCGAGCTCGACAAGGTCGAGGACGGCGAGCTGGGGTGGCGCCACGTGCTGAAGGATTTCTGGGGACCGTTCGACAAGTCGCTCAAGGACGTGAAGCTCGGCGCGCTCATCGCGGCGGCACATGACCTCTCGGCACTGAGCACCGAACGGTGTCCGGACTGCGGCGGCAAGCTGGAGCCGCGCGGCGGCTTCTTCGGGCCCTTTCTCGCCTGCGAGAATCACCCGAAGGCGTGCAAGTACACGCGTCCGATGAAGGGTGAGAAGGCGAAGCCAGTCATGACGACGATCCCCTGCCACCTCTGCGGCGAGATGATGGTGATTCGGCAGGGGCGCAGTGGCGAGTTCCTCGGCTGTAGCACCTTCCCGAAATGCCGCGGCACCCGATCCATGCCGACGGGCGTCTTCTGTCCCAAGGACGGGGGCGAGCTGGTCGAGCGACGTTCCAAGAAGCGGGGCACGGCGTTCTACGCGTGCTCGAACGAGACGTGCGATTTCGTCGCGTGGAACAAGCCGGTTGCCGAGGTCTGTCCCGAGTGCGCGTACGTTGGCGCGGAGATGAAGTTCACCAAGACGCGCGGTGACTTCAGGAAGTGCCTCAAGTGCGGAAACGAGTGGGACGTCCCGAACCCCGAAGGCGCCGAAGCCACGGAAGTCGCCGAGGCGCTCGCGGGCTAGGATTGCGGGCAGGATCACGGCATTCGAATAGTTCTCAGCTCACCCTTTTCATCTCACACATGCGTCTCGCAATCTCCCTCACGCTCGGCGCGCTGCTGGCGGCGCCGAGCGCCTCGCTGGGCGCGCAGGGAACGGCTGCGTCCACTCCCGCGCCCACAGCGGCCACGCCTCAGCCCTCGCGCGCCGACATGGCGCGTGCGCTGCGGGTGCTCGCGAAGGCTCCCGTGGTCGACGGGCACAACGACCTGCCGTGGCGCATTCGCGAGGACACGGTGCATCCGCACGACGTGCGCGCGTACGACCTTCGCGGGCACGCGCCAGGAATGACCGACATTCCCCGACTCAAGCAGGGGCACGTGGGCGGCCAGTTCTGGTCGATCTACATCCCTGGTGAGCGCGGCGACGCGACATACGCCGCGAATGGTGCCGTCTCGAGCGTGCCGGGCTACGCCCGCGTGCAGCTGGAGCAGATCGACATCGCACGTCAGGTGATCGCGGCGCAACCGGAGTTCGTCTGGGCGCTCAAGGCGGCCGACGTGCGGGCCGGGTTCGCCCGCGGGACGGTGGGGTCGCTCCTGGGGCTCGAAGGCGGCCACGCAATCGAGAACTCGCTCGCGCTGCTGCGCCAGTACTACGACCTGGGCGCCCGCTACATGACGCTCACGCACAACGTGACGCTCGACTGGGCGGATGCCGCGCTCGACACGGCGCGTCATGGCGGTCTGACGCCGTTCGGGCGCGAGGTCGTACGCGAGATGAACCGGCTCGGGATGCTGGTGGATCTCTCGCACGTCTCGCCCGGCACGATGAGCGCCGCGCTCGACGTGACCGAAGCGCCCGTGATCTTCTCGCACTCGGGCTCGCGTGCCCTGGTGGATCACGCGCGCAACGTGCCGGACTCTATCCTGGCGCGCGTCACGAAGAACGGCGGCGTCGTGATGGTTCCGTTCGTGACGGCGTTCGTCTCGCCGGCGGTGAAGGCGGATGATGACGCGGCGCAGGCGGCAGGGGAGGCGATCCGTCAGCGTCGCGGTACGGACACTACGGGGATGCGGGCCGAGTTCCGGGCGTGGCGCGCGTCGCACCCGCGACCCACGGCATCCGTCTCGCAGGTTGCCGACCACATCGAGCACGTGCGAAAGGTTGCAGGGGTCGATCACGTCGGCATCGGCAGCGACTTCGACGGGATCCAGGAGACGGTGGTAGGGCTCGAGGACGTCTCGAAGTTCCCCGTCGTCTTCGCCGAGCTCGCGCGCCGAGGCTGGAGCGACGCGGACCTCGCGAAGCTCTCCAATGGCAACGTCCTGCGCGTGCTCGCGCAGGCCGAGCAGGTCGCGGCTCGACTTCAGCGGACACGTGCCCCTTCGACGGCGACGATCGAGCAGTTGGATCGTGCGGCGAAGCCGCGACCCTGATCTCAGCGTGAGCGGAGGGCGATCCACGCCCTCCGCCAGAGCGGCGCTTCCACTGTCCACGACGGCTGCAACTCCGTGCGCCAACGCTGAAGGACCGCGCTCCCGCCGCGCATCACGCGCTCCTTCGTCACCGACGAGGGCGGCGGTGACAGCGCGGCGAGTCGTTCGAACACCCGCTCGCGTTCGTGTCCACCTGTGCGCTGAAGCAGGTGCCATAGGGTGATGGTGCTTCGGGTATCCGAGGCGTCCAGGACGGCGTCGACCGCTCCGGGCTGGGAGCGTTCCGAGCCGAACCGTTCGACCGCGGCCACGAGGGCAGGCGACGCCGAGGCGGGGTAGGGAAGACCAGGCCCAGTGCCAGGCTGCAGCCGAGCGACGTTGCCAGCGAGGACCGACGAGCGCACGCCATCGCGCTCCAGCTCGACCTCGCCTTCTTCCACGGACAGCGCGCCGTTGCCGGCCGAGTCGACCGTCAGCGTGTACTCGCATCCCAGATCGGTCGCGAGCGCGCTCGCCGTCTCCACGAGAAAGAAGCGCGGTGGCGCATCGATCGAGGCGTGCAGCGTTCCGCGCTCGAGCGCGAAGCGATGCTCCGACGGGGCGCTCCGGAGAAGGCGAAGGCGGGAGCCAGGGCCGAGATCGGCCCGTCCGATGCCCGCAACCGCCACTCGCGCGACGGAGCGCATGTCCGTCTCGACGCTTCCACCGACCGAGAGCATCGCACTGGTGACGCCGCCGGAGGTGCGCACGTTGGGCGCTCCTTCCAGCGCTGCGACCGTCCATGGCGCGAGCGCGGACCGCCTGGTGCCGGTCCACCATCCGCCAAGGAGAAGCGCCACGACCGCGGCCGCCGCCCACCCGTACCAGCGCTGCCACCCACGCGTCGCAGTCGACGTAGTCGCATCATGCATGGGCACGGGACGATGCGCGAGTGACCGCAGTCGCCCCTCGAGCGCCACGATCTCCGGATCGGGCGCGGCATCTGGATCCCACAGGTAGTCGTCAGTCATGCTCACTCCGTAGTCGCTCGCGTAGCAGCCTCATTCCGTGGTGGAGATAGACGCGAACGGTTCCGTGCGTGAGGCCGGTCAGTCGCGCGATCTCCGCTCCGCCGATCTGCTCCACGAGCCGCAGCGTGAGTGGCTCCCGATACCGTTCCGGCAGCGCGCGGAGCGCACGCAACACGTCGTCCGTCTCCAGAGGAGACGCGCAAGGCGCCACGGTCGGAAGCTGATCGGAGAGCTCGACGTGGTGTCGGGCGCTGCGATGGTGCATGCGCGCCTCGTTGCGCGCCATCGTGGCGATCCAGCCGCCGAACGATGCGGGATCGCGCAGCGTGTGCAGCTGGCGCAGCGCGCGAAAGAAGACGTTCTGTAGGAGATCCTGGACATCGTCGCGATCCGCGTGCGCGAGCAGCACGCCGTGGACGAAGCGCGCGTATCGCTCATAGAGCACCCCGAACGCCGAGCGGTCGCCCGCGCAGGCGGCACGCACGAGCGTGGTGATCTCATCGATCACCTGCACATCGGATTCAGCTTGAGGAGACGACGACTCGGCCTGCATTGACGGGAGGATGCTCCGCGGAGCGCTCATGTTATCACGGGCGATCGCCAGGGCGCTTCACCAGCGCGTGTGCTAACAAGCTCTCGCGCCGGCGCATCAGCTCCGAGTCAGTAAGTCCCCACACTAACTCGGAGGATGCATGTCCGCTCGCCGACATCTCGCCGTCGCCGTCTCGACATTGATTCCGCTCGCTGCGACGCTCCCCGCCGGAGCGCAGGGCGCGGTGCGACTGCCAGCCTGCGAATGGTGCGGCGCCCTGGAGGCTCCCGCATCGCTTGGATCATCCGCATCGATTGCCAGCCCGAATGAGCCGGGCGTTCGGCTCGTCGTCACGGGGCGGGTGCTGCACGCCGACGGACGCACTGCGGCGCCCAACGTGCTGCTCTACATCTACCACACGGACGCGCACGGTGCCTACTCACGCCGCGGCGGGGAAGCCGGCAACGGCCTTCGCCACGGTCACCTCCGAGGCTGGCTGCGCACGGGGCCACGCGGCGAGTTCCGGATCGCCACGATACGTCCTGCACCATACCCGGGGCGCGCCGAGCCGGCACACATGCACGTCACCGTGACGCCTCCCGGTGGCGCGGAGCGCTGGATCGATTCGATCATGTTCGACGACGACCCGAGTCTCACTCCGGCGCTGCGTGCTCGGATGCCGAACACGGGAGGTTCCGGGATCGTGCGCGTGTCGCGAGACGAAGCGGGGGTACAGCATGCCGTCCGTGACATCGTCCTGCCGGCGGCACCATGATACGCGGCATGGTCTGCTCGGCCATCGTGGCATGCACGCTGGCCTCGAGCGCGAGCCCCGCTCGGTCTGTCGTGGGAGGTGAGCGCACAGGCGGACGGCCGGATACCCTCGTCGCCGATCCGCTGGCGTCCAGCATTCGGTGGAAGGGTACCAAGTTCGGAGGGCGCGGGAAGCACGAGGGCACGATCGCCCTCGCGGACGGTGAGCTCGTGCTCCGCCACGAGCAGCTCGCTGGCGGCTCGTTCACGATCGACATGCGGCGCATCGACGTCAGCGACATCCCTCAGAGCGAGCCCGTTCCTCGGCGACGGCTGCTCGACCACCTTCGCGGGCGCGACTTCTTCGACGTCGAGCGCTTTCCGGCGGCCACCTTCGTCACCCAGCGCGCAACGCGAATCGGGCCCACCCGGTACCGGCTCGGTGGCACCCTGACGATGCACGGTGTGACCCAACCCCTCGAATTTCCGGTGGAGGTGCGCTGGCCCGAGGTCGGGCAGATGGTCGCATCGGCCTTCATCGTGCTCGATCGGCAGCGTTGGGGGGTCGCCTATCGCGGAGCCGGCATCACCAACGACCTGGTCGACGACGACATCGCGATCTCGCTCGTGCTCGTGGCACGCCGCCGCACTCACTCGTCAGGCACGCGCTGAGCCCTTGGAGATCTCGCGCCGGTTCACCGAGCCGGCGCGGGGCCTTACCTTTCGACGATGCGCGACGCTTCGGCAATTCACATCATCGGCGGCGGCCTCGCCGGGAGCGAGGCCGCCTGGCAGCTCGCGCAACGCGGACACGACGTCGTGCTGCACGAGATGCGACCGGTGAAGGGGACGGAAGCGCACAAGACCGACCGGCTCGCCGAACTGGTGTGCTCCAACACCTTCAAGAGCACCGAGACGGGGAACGCGCACGGGCTGCTCAAGGCCGAGATGCGCCTGCTCGGCTGCATGATTCTCGAGTGCGCCGACACAGCACGCGTGCCCGGGGGCAGCGCACTCACGGTCGACCGCGAGCTGTTTGCGGCGGCGGTGCACGAGCGCGTCACCTCGCATCCACGGATCTCGCTCGTGCGGGAGGAGGCCACGTCGCTGCCATCGGTCGGCATCATCGCGACCGGGCCGCTGACGTCCAGCGCCCTCGCCGACGCGATTCGCGCGCGGCTCGGTGTCGAGTCGCTGGCCTTCTACGACGCGATCGCGCCGATCGTCAGCCATGACTCGATCGACCACGACCTCGTCTTCCGTGCCTCGCGCTACGGCAAGGAGACGATGGACGGCGAATCGGACGGGGCGTACCTGAACTGCCCGATGTCGCGCGAGCAGTATGAGGCGTTCCTCGATGCGCTGACGACCGCGGACAAGGCGACAGCGCACGAGTTCGATGCTGTGCCGTACTTCGAGGGGTGCATGCCGGCCGAGGAGATGGCGCGGCGCGGTCGCGAGTCGCTGCGCTTCGGGCCGATGAAGCCGGTCGGACTTCGCGATCCTCGCACAGGGCGCGAGGCGCACGCCGTGGTGCAGCTGCGCATGGAGGACCGTGCGGGGCGGATGTGGAATCTCGTCGGCTTCCAGACCCGGCTCCGCTACCCCGAGCAGCAGCGCGTCTTCCGCATGATTCCTGGGCTGGAGAACGCGGAGTTTCTGCGCTTCGGCTCGATTCACCGGAATTCCTACCTGAACGCGCCGCTCTCGCTGGCACCGCACCTCGCGTTGCGCGACGATCCGACCGTCATGTTCGCTGGTCAGCTCACCGGCGTGGAGGGGTACACGGAGAGCACCGCGACTGGACTGCTGGCCGGCATCAACCTGTCGCGTGTGCTCGGTGGCGACGAGCCGGTCGTGCCGCCGACCACGACGATGCTTGGCGCGCTCTACCGCTACCTGCGAGAGGCGGATCCTCGCCACTTCCAGCCGATGAACGCGAACTTCGGCCTCGTGGACGATCTGAACCAGCGTGTGCGTGACAAGCGCGTCAAGAAGGAGAAGTTGGCCGAGCGAGCGCTCGCGCACATGACGGAATGGCGAGACGCGCAGTTGCTCGTTGTGGGCGCCGGCGCGTGAGTCCTGCCCCTCGCCGGCGGGTGCCGACTCCGGCCGACGAGGAAGCGTTCGTGCCGCCCGATGTCCAGGAGTACCTGCGCCATTTGGAGAAGGAGCGCGACGTCTCGCCCAACACGGTGATTGCGTACCAGCGCGACCTGCACGAGTTCGTCGCCTTCCTCGGAGGCTACTACGGCACCGACGCGTGGAGCTGGGAGGGGGTGGATCGCCTCGCGATGCGCGGCTTCCTCGCCCAACTCACCCGCCGTGGCGTGGGAAAGCGCACGGTGGCTCGCACTCTGTCGGGGGTGCGGAGCTTCTACCGCTGGATGCACCGCAACGAGATGGTGGAGTCCAACCCGGCGCGGGCGGTGGGCGCCCCCCGGCAGGACAAGCACCTTCCAGGCTACCTGGACCGCCAGCAGATCGACCTGCTTTTCCAGATGGCCGAGGTGCGTGCCATGGAGGGCAACTTCACCGATGTCCGGAATCTCGCCGTGCTCGAGCTGTTCTACTCCACCGGGATGCGCCTCTCGGAGCTGCAGGGGCTCAGCCGCGGCGACGTGGACCTGGTGACCCAGCAGGCGAAGGTGCGTGGAAAGGGACGGAAGGAGCGCATCGTCCCGATCGGCGATCATGCGACGCTCGCGATGCGGAACTACGAGTCGAAGCGTGACGAGCTGCTACGCGGCGCTGGCGTGCGTGCCGAGCGGTCGGCGTACTTCCTGTCGCGCACGGGGAAGCGAATCGGGGTGCGGATGGTGCAGAAGGTCGTCTCTGCCTTCCTCGCCGAGATCGATGAGGATGCCGGACTGTCGGTGCATTCGCTGCGGCACACCTTCGCGACGCATCTTCTCGATGCGGGAGCCGACTTGCGCGCCGTGCAGGAGCTGTTGGGGCACGCGTCGATCTCCACGACGCAGATTTATACCCACACCAGTGTCGAGCGTCTGAAGCAGGTGTATCAGAAGGCGCATCCTCGGGCATGACGATGACCTGAGGACGGGCATGAAGATCGCCAGAGGAACAGGCCGGTAGACAGGCCCCCACCAACGGAGCTCGACCGTGCGCGTCGAAACGATTCCCCTCATTCTTGGAGTGCTCGTGGCGCTGATCGGCCTGGGGCTGCTTGCCGATGCGTGGCTTCCCGAGGAGTTGCCAGTCTTTCGGGAACGACGTCGGCGCGCTCGAACCGAGCGCAGCCTGGGTGGCGAGGCATGCATCGGCATTGGCGTGCTCTGCATGGGTGCGGCGCTCATCGGTCGTGATACGTGGGCCTACGGCACGGTGGCGGTCATCGCGGGTACTCTGCTGGCCGCAATCGGAGCGTGGTTGAACAGGCGCTACCTGCTGGACCGGATCACGAATCGCGGCTCGCTCCGTCGTGGCGCGCCGAAGACCGAGCGGCCGCGCGAGAAGAACGACCGCATTCGGTGAAGATCGGGTAGGGATGTCGATACGAGCGCACCGTGGCGCTCTCTCTGAGGACGTGATCGGTTGAGCTTCAAGACGAACGAAGTGGTGCGGCGCGCGAACGCGGCCAGCATCATGGTGGCCGGATCGATGCTCTTCCTGCTCGGCGGATTCTTCCGAAGCCAGGTGGTGCAGCACCAGAAGTATGCGCTCCAATCGGAGACGAACCGTCTACGCGAGCTGCCGCTGCCAGCGCCGCGTGGCGTGATCTACGATCGCCACAACAAGGTCATCGCCGACAACGTGACCGGCTATTCGGTGTCCGTGCTGGCGCTGAAGGAGGATTCCCTGCGCGCGATCCTGGCGCGCCTCTCGGAGACGATCTCGCTCAGCTCTGCTCAGATCGAGCAGACCGTGAAGCGGTTCCGGCGCGCGACCGGGCGCCCGACGACGATCCTCGCCGACGCGCCGTTCGATGTCGTCAGCGTGCTGGAGGAGCATCGGACGTCGTTTCCCGAACTGATCATCCAGAGCTCGCCGCGCCGCTACTATCCCGACGGGTCGATCGTGGCTTCCTTCGTGGGCTACACCGGCGAGCTGAGCGAGGCGGAGCTCACCAAGGCGCAGGGCGTCGGCGAGTACAAGGCGGGGCAGCAGATCGGAAAGCAGGGGCTCGAGAAGGAGTACGAGGCACAGCTGCGCGGGCGCGAAGGGAGTCAGTTCGTGGAGGTCGACGCACGCGGACGGATCGTGCGTGCGACCGGCGCGCGACCCGACCTCAGTCCCGTCGCGGCCCCGCCGCTGTACACCAGCATCGACATGGATCTGCAACGGACGATGGCCGGGGTCTTCGGTGATACGCTGGAGGGAGGGGCGGTCGCGATGGACCCGAAGACCGGTGAGGTGCTGGCGCTCTACAGCGGTCCGAGCTGGGACGCAAATCGGTTCGTGGGCGGCATTCCGGCGCAGTACTGGGATTCCCTGCGA
>JAYUTY010000112.1:0-18170 GCA_043754875.1 Gemmatimonadota bacterium | reverse complement strand
CTGACCCTATTTGTCGAGAGATGGAAGCACGACTCGGTTGCAGCGCCACGTGAGGACGCAGGCTCGCGTGACTCATCCCCCCGTTCCCGCGAACGTGCTCAGCCCGAAGGCATTCACGATGACATGTGCGAGCACGACGGGCCACAGACGGCGTGTGCGACCGAAGTATGCGGTGAAGACGAGCGCGACGGGCAGGACACTGAGCAAGGCGAGCACGCCATGGAGCGGGGTTGCTTTCGCGATACCTACGATCGCGGGTGCGAGGGCGCCCGTGGCGAGCATCACGAGGCGACCGGCGCAGAAGGTCGCGACCCACAACCCGACTCCCCTGAGGGCATCGCCCCAGCTCGGCCATCCGATCTCGCCGCCGAGTCGCCAACCTCGGCCTCGGAGCCAGACGAGCAGGATGATGGCGAGCACGACTTCGGCGCCCAGCACCGTCAGGAGTCGAGTGTCGGTGATGGCCGGTCGCATCTCGAGCTGACCACCTGCAAGCAATCGCCAGAGTGGCCCGGAGAAGAACAGCGTGATCGGGAGGCCAAGGACGAACGCTGCTTCGCCAACAGTGGCCGAGGGGCGCACTACTGCAATCGCGTCAACCTGCGTAGTGGGGCGGGTTCGTGTCTCTGGCATCTCGAGGGTTCGGACAAACCGCGCCTCGACAGCACTTCACTGGATAGAAGCACCCGCATTGGAACGACACTTCTACAGGCGACCCGCCCGCCAGCTCCAGGCCAGATACGCGAGGGTGGTGACCGCCAGCGCGGGCCAGACGGAGATCACCCGTCCCGCGCCCACCATGCCGTTGCGCGTCGGCGTGCGCACGAGGACGACCGCGGTCGCGCACACGGCGAGCAACACGGCGCCGCGCCGGATCGCCGCTGCCACCGCCGGGGACCAGTGCCCAGCGGTCACCGCACCCATGGAGAGCAGCACAGCGAGCGCGAGGAGGAGCAGCACGAGACCGGCGTCGTACGGTGTCGGATCACCAGAGCCGAGCATGGGTCGCGCCTAGGGACAAGAGGACAAACGCGAGGACAGGCTGACAGATGCAGCCGGCGGCGAGCCGTATCGAGCGGCAGCTACCATGATGCGCACTCGGACCGCACCGGGGGAAGCGCTCGTTAGACGTCGATGCGACGGCGGCGACGCGCGACCACTACGGCGGCGATGATGGAGACCAGAGCAACAGCGGCTCGATCAGCAGGAGGTCGACTCGAATGTTGCACTCTCCCGTGCAGAGGATCCGCCGGGACATCGCGGTCTCGTAGCCACTGTAGACGAGCCACGCCGCCGCGGCCAGCCACGCGAGCACGCGCCGGCGCAGGTAGCCGGCGACCACGAACGCGACGCTCGGCAACAGCGCGAGCGTTGGGTGTACGATGAAGATGTAGCTTCCGTTCAGTCACGAGTGCCGGTTGGAGAGCAAACCGCGACGTCAGGCCGCTCGCGACACTGTGGGCCATCGGCGCAGCGCCAGCGCCTGCACCGCGCCGACACCATTCGACGCGATCCAGTAGAGCGCCACGCTCGAGGAGAGCCGCCACGCGAGAATCAGCGTCACCGTCACGCTCACCGCAACCGCGCTTCGACTGTTGGAATTCGTGCTCAGTCCCGCGGCGAGCCCCGCCAGCGACGCAGCGATCGCGGCGAGCATGACGTCCGGTCGCCCCAGATCGCCGATCCAGAGGAAGCTGAGCTTCGGTCCGAGGCCACTGGCGAATGCCTGATACATCGCAGCGCCGATGGGCAGCTGAATGAGCGTCGCGGCGATGGTGCCACGCGGCATCAGCTCGATCCCACGCTCCCGATACAGGCGCATCGTCGCCTCGGCGAGTCCGGCGCGGTCGCCCCCGTGTACGTGGCGAAGCCGGTCCAACGCGGGTTTCAGCTCAGCCATGCGCCCCTGATGCGCCAGAGCGCGTCGCGCTGCCCGGAACGTCACCGGAAGCAACGCCAGCCGGACCAGCACGGAGACGGCGAGAATGCCGGAACCGAGACTGTTGCCGCAGAGGTGCGCCGCGGCGAAGACGAGTGCCCGCACAAAGCCGACGAGAAGAGACCAATGGAGCATGTGACCTCCGTGAAGGACTCGTCACCTACGACCGGCCAACGGGAAAGTGTCAGCCTGGCGGTCGCTCGTCAGCTGCAACGCCTCGTGACGCGCTCTCCATCGGTCAGTTCGCTCGCGTGTAGGTCAGCTGGAGATCCGGCTCCCAGTTGGCGCCATCACGCGACAGTTCCCCACGGCTGACGATCGTGCGTCCGTCGGTCGCGATCGCTCCAGTGAACCTTTGGGAGAATCCCGGCGCATTGCGCCACCAGTTCCACGCATTGTCCTGCAGGCTGACCTCATACCGTCGCGAGACCCCACGCTCGTCGAAGTACAGCATCGAGCACTCCCCGGTCGTGTCGGCGCTGCCGAAGACGGCGATCCCGCTCGGGATGCCCGGTTCGTCGATCCGAGAGTGCATGATCAGGAACGCCCCGCCCTCGAGCCAATCGAACGTGGTACGGCCGTGAAACGTCGTGCCCGGCACGAGTGGATGCGTGCCGATCGTGTTCCACGTTCCCACCAGGACGCTCAGCAGCGCGAGCGCGGGATTTGGCTTCGCCGCTTCGTTACTGACTGACTCACCCATCTGACGACCTCCGATTGGGGGTAGGCTAGCATCACGGTTCAGCGGCGGCGGAGAGCTCAGCCGGGAAGGAGGAATGCGCGCGCATCTCAATCTTTGACGTCGGGCTATGTTCCGACGTGCGAACGAGATGCGCAGCATTCGCAGTGCATGTTATGCTGCAGAGACGGTGCAGAGATGCACGCTGCTGGCAAGAGAATCGGCGCTGGGCACCGACCGGACACTTTCACATGGCAAGCATGACGGGAATGGAGTACCGCCTGATTGGCGCGGATGGACAGGAGGTTCTCAGCGCCGAGCCCGGTCAGCTTGGTGGCAATCGTCGTCGGAAGATCTATGGACGACTCGATTGTCGGAGCGCGGTCGGCGCCCTGGCCACGGGCTACGCCAAGGTGCGCGTGTTCTTCGCTGATGAAGCCACGGCCATCGCGGCCGGTTACCGCCCCTGCGGCACGTGCATGCGTGAGGAGTACTATGCCTGGTTGCAACGCTCCTCGCGGCCGAAGCCGTGAGGCTACGCGAGGTACGCTGGGCCGGTGTCAATCGAGTCGCTGCAGCTGTGCTCGATCGTTACGATCACGACTCCAGCGTGCGGCGAAGTGCGCGGTCGCGTCATTCGTTGGCCCTCCGGCTTTCAGAGTGACACCCTTTCGGCCCCTCTGACATCGGCCGCGGTTCATCTGCTGGACTCCGCAGGGGTACGCGCTCCGACGTCCAGCCGGAGCACGACTGGACTCGATGCGGACGGCGAGTTTCGGCTTCGTCTCCCGACGCCATCGGGTCGCCCGGTTGTGCCGTCGGTCAGGGCACTCGGCTACGAGCCAGCGACTGTCGCCCTCGATGTGGCACGCTATCCCGCCTTCGTGGTGGAAGTGGAACTGCGATCGAGCGGTATGCACGATCCCCAACTCGGCCTCAGCGTGCACGTCGTGCACGGAGTTCGGAACTGCACGCCGTGACAGCTGACGAACGCTGAAGCCGACGAACAGGCTATGGAATTGTGCTCGCTTCGCGAGCACTCTCGTTTGACCTCTGTGCAGCTGAGCTCCGACGTCATTCACCAACGACCCACTACCCCGCGCATGCGCCGTGTCTTCTTGCGCCTCTCCGTTCTGCCACCGGTGCTCTGGGCTGCGGCCCTGTGGTACCTCGCACACCTCGACACTTGGGGAGCATCGGGCGCGGCAGCACCCATACTGCTGCCCGTCCTGGGCCTGAGCGCGGCACTTGGCGTCCTCGGCGCGCTGCTCGTGTGGCGCGCGTGGCGCAGAGCGGAGCCAGTGCGCGTGCAGCTCGTCGCGGCCGCGGTGGCCAGCGTCGTCGCAGGCTACTACGCGGTGCGGGGCGTCGCGTGATGTTACAAGTCGGCGAGAAGAGTCCCGTCGGGACCGAGAGTGCTTCGTCTGGGTTGGCGTTCGTTCGCGTCCTCACCGCCGAGTCAGCAGCGAATCCAATGCGGCGTACGATTCGCGCGCCTCAGGCCGCTCGCTCGGATTCGCCTTCTGGCAGTCCATGAGCGTGCGAAGGGTGTCCCGATCGCGAAACGCGAACATCGGGTAGCGGTCGCCCGGACGAGTCCACGCTCGGAGCACCGCAAAGTCGCGAGCAATGCGATCACCGGTCCCACGCAGACTCTCAGCGATTGGCTCACCTCGCGCATCGACCTCTTGCACCCTCAGCAGGGTGCCTTCGAACAACAACCCGTCCCGAAACGGCGTCCCGTCGTAGGCGCCGCTCGCGAAGCCATGGACGAACGCTGACGGGCCGACGGCATCCCCGGCGCAGTCGCAACGCACAGCGTTACCAGGACATGGAGCCGATTTCGCCGGCGCGGCGACCAGGAACAAGAGCGCCGCAGCAGTGGCGACCAGTCGAGGCATTTCGCGAGTCGGCGAGAGGGAACTGGTCGACGTCGAACACCCAGGCGCAGCTGCGGGGCTCGCCGACGTCGCCCACGGTTCAGACCGAGATCTCCGCTGACCAGTGGATCTCGAGGCCCGGAGGCCGTCAACTCACTTCACTCGGACTTCCGCTCGCTGCCTGAGCTTCCCGAGTGTCCCGAGTGTCCCGACGAGCACCAGGAACGCGCCGACGACGAACGTCGACGCCCATGGAATCCAGTTCCAGAGCGGCCGTTCGATCATCGCAATGGACGGTCGTTCTGCGCTGACCAGGACGGGCACCACCTCGCCGACTCCGCCGCTCGATGCGGATCCCTTGTGGTCCCTGAACCGTACCCGTCGCCCATCGACCTCGAACTCGACGATGGGAAAGAACATGGAGAGCGCCCGCCCAGGTCGGGAGCCCGTCGGTTCGGTCCCGTACTCGAACCGCACGATCCGTCCCGACGTGCTGACGCCTTCGCGACGCAGGGCGAACTGCACCTTGCCGGTATGATGGGCAAGCCCGACCAGCAGCATCCCGGTACCGATCTGTGCCCAGCGACCGGCCCGTCGAACTCGCGGCCCGTTCGCGCGGATCCACTCCGTGCTCGAGCCCGCGAGCGTCGAGGCGGCCCGATGGGTGTGCGATGATTGCGGCGTCTCGTCAGGCATCGACGCGAGCGGTGCGCCGTCCGAGCAGAACGGCGACGAGGGAGATCAGGAGCAGCACCGGATACAGGACCAGGAGGTCGATCCGGATGTTGCACTCGCCCGAGCAGAGAATCCGGCGCGCCATCGCCGCCTCGTAGGCCGCGTAGACGAGCCACGCCGCCGCGGCGATCCACGACGCGGTGCGGTGCCGCCGAGAGGCGAGCACGGCAAACCCGACGCCCGGCAGCAGCGCGAGCCACGGCTGCACGACGAACATGTCGAGCCCTTCGATTCGTGCGATAGTCATGCGCTACGGACGCTCCACACACGCCGATGTTGCGCGTCGCAACGTCGGTCAGCCGTCGTTGGGCGCGGCGCCCGGGCGCACCATCAGCAGTGTGATCTCGGGATCGGCCATCATCGCCAGATAGGGTTCGGCGTCGCGCGCCTCCACGGCGCGCAGGAGCAGTCGCTCGGTCTCGAGCCGCGGCACCGTCCCGTCACTCATGCTGCATCACCCTCGTGCTGTCGTGAGATCGCACAGATTGCGATGGTTCGTGTTCGCTCTCGCGCTATCCTTCATGCACCACAACCATACAGCCACACTCCCGCACCACACCAGACGATGCCCTTCGACGACCTGCGGCCGCTGCTCGCCGATACGCTGGCGCGCTCGCTTCGATACCTCGAGAGCCTTCCCACCCGCCCCGTCGCGCCTCGCGCCGCGGCGATCGCGGGGCTCGCGTCGCTCGACGTCCCGCTCCAGGACGACCCGATCGATCCGCAGCGCGTGCTACAGGAGCTCGATGACTGCGTGACGCCGGCGACGATGGCGATGCCCGGCCCGCGCTTCTTCGGCTTCGTCATCGGCGGCTCGCTCCCCGCCGCGCTCGCCGCCAACTGGCTCGCCACGGCGTGGGATCAGAACACGGGGCTCTACAACGCGACTCCCGGCACGGCGCACATCGAACAGGTCGCCCTGCGCTGGCTGCTCGACGTCCTGCGCCTCCCCGCCGACTGTGCGGGCGCCTTCGTCACAGGCACGACGGTCGCACACATCACGGCCCTCTCCACCGCACGACACGCCGTGCTCGCGAAGGTCGGCTGGGACGTCGAGCGCGATGGTCTGTTCGGCGCGCCAGTGGTCACCGTGATCACGAGCGCCGAGGCGCACGCGACGCTGTACAAGGCGCTCGGCGTGATCGGCTTCGGACGTGCGCGCGTGGTGCGTGTGCCGGTGGATGCACAGGGACGCATGCGCGCCGAGCTGATGCCCGAGATCAGCGGGCCGACGATCGTCTGCGCGCAAGCGGGCAACGTGAACACGGGCGCGTGCGATCCCATCGCGGAGATCGTCCGGCGTGCGCACGCCGGCGGCGCGTGGGTGCACGTGGACGGCGCGTTCGGCCTGTGGGCGCGCGTCGCGCCGTCGCTCGCCCATCAGATCGACGGGCTCGAGCTCGCCGACTCGTGGGCGACGGACGGCCACAAGTGGCTCAACGTCCCCTACGACAGCGGTATCGCGATCGTGCGCGACGGCAACGCCCTGCGGCAGTCGATGGCGGTGAGCGCCGAATACCTCCCGAGCGAGACGTCCCTGCGCAATCCGAGCGACTTCACGCCGGAACTCTCGCGGCGCGCGCGCGGCGTCGACATCTGGGCGGCCATGCGCTCGCTCGGCCGCTCCGGGATCACCGAGCTGGTCGAGCGCAACTGCCGCCAAGCCCGTCGCTTCGCCGACGCGTTTCGCGCGGCTGGACTGCGCGTGCTCAACGACGTCGTGCTCAATCAGGTGCTCGTGCAGTTCGGCGAGCGGGAGCGGACGCGACACGTCATCGCCGAGATCCAGCGCGACGGCACGATGTGGGCTGGAGAGACGGTCTGGCAGGGCGAGACGGCGATGCGCATCAGCGTCATCAACTGGTCCACGACGGACGAAGACGTAGACGCATGCATCGCGGCGGTGCTGCGCATCGCCTCATCCGGCAACTGACGTCACTCGACGAACCCTTCCTCCTGGTACCACGCATAGCCCTCGGCGGTCAGCGCCGCGAGCTCCGTCAGGAGCGCGTCGTCCACCGCCTTGAAGTTGAAGCAGCTCTTGCCCTGCATACGCGCGCAGAGCGCATCGCTGATCCCCACGAGCAGCTCGGGACGCATGTAGACGGGAAAGAGGTAAAAGCTGACGTACGCGCGGCCGATGCGCGTTGCCCCGAACTCGAGCGGCTTCTTCCAGCGCTCCGTGAAGCCGGTGCGGAGCGCGTAGCCGCCAGGTAGATCGGTCGCGACGTGCAGTCGGTCGGCATACGGGATGAGCAGAGCGCGAAGCGCACGCTCCACCTCGACGAAGTCCGTCGCTGCTGCCGCTGTCGGCGTTATCGGCTCACCCGCCGGTGCAGTACGTGCACCCCTTCTCTTGCGCGCGGTTCACCGCCAGCACGCCCGAGGGAACGAGCACGACGCCTGGAATGAGATGCGCCTTCCACTCGGCGCGCGCTGCGTCGGGCGTGACCCCGGCACTGCCGGCCGTCATGCCCGACAGGGCGGTGAGCGCGACGTTGCAGCAGGTGATCTGAACGCCCCGCGGCATCAGCTTCTCGATCGCCATCCCTGGAAAGGGGACATCACCTGCACGCGGATTGAAGAGGAAGTTGCGCACGGACGGCGCCTTCGTGGCCGGGTCCATGATCCCGAGCGTCTCACCGAGCTTGTAGCGCGCCCAGATGTCGTCGGTGAACGCCATCGGCACGCTGAAATGCCGCAGCCCGACCACCGCACTCAGGTTGCTGTCCGCGAGCTTGTACGTCTCGTTGTTGCTGTTGAGAAAGTTCATCGCGAAGGCGAGCGCCCAGCCGCTGTTGACGCTCGTGACGTCGAAGAACTGGCGGTGCTTTCCAGTGAGCTTCGACAGCCATGCCTCGGAGAATTCGTCCGGTGAGCGGACCTCCTCGGCCTGCACGGGCTCGACGCCGAACTGGGTGAGGAGCCCGCCTGTGGCGAGCACGGCGGATCCCGTCGCGATACGGGCGAGGAAGCTGCGGCGATCACGTGTGTCAGCGGAGGTAGACATGACGGACTCCTGGCGAGAGGGAAGGACTGCGACAGCGAGACTGCAGCAGGGGAGCACTCCCGCTTAGATACCACAAATGCGATCTCGGCGCGACCCGCAAGGCTCCGGGGGGCGAGCAGGCTCGGGTCGCTACCGGCGCTGGAGCCGCCGGGTGGCCGATACGAAGTCAGTCGGGAGCCCGACCTTCTGTAGCAGTGCCTGGAAGTGGGCGCTCGCCCGGATGTCGTCATACATCGGGTCGGTGACCGGCTGGATTGCAGGCCAGATCTCGTGCGCAGCCGTGGCACGCTCGAGCGCAGCGAGTGCGCGCGCGGAGTCGCGCAGCCCCAGCCAGGAGAAGGCGTGCGCCGTCTCGCTCAGCCATTGCGCAGGTACGATGCGATCCATCCGCCCGAGGCGCGCGAGCACGGAGTCGTGCTGGCCCAGCGCGCCGAGCAGGTAGAGGCCGTTCCATCCCTGGGCAGGAAGCTGCATCGTGAGGGCAAGCGCTTCTCTGTCCCGACCGGCTGCGTGAAGAAGCAACCCGCCGAGCGCCGAGGTCGTGAAGTTGGTGCGGTTGATCTGGATGGCGCGGTCCAGTTCGCGCTGGGCGCTGTCGAGCTGTCCAGCGAGCATGTACGAGTAGGCCGTCCAACTGGACACGAGCGCCGACGCCGGGTCATCGCGCCGTCCCGCCTGGAATTCGGCCAGTGCTTCGGCATCTCGGCCGCGCAGTTGGAGGTAGCGCCCGTACTGCACGCGAGCTTCGACGTCGTGCGCGTCGAGCTCGATCGCCGCTCGATACTCGCGGCCGGCGAGCTCCCAGTTCCACTGCTCCATCGCCACGAGCCCGCGGGCCACGTGCGGCTGCGACAGGTGCGGGTCGAGACGCAACGCCCGTTCGGCGCTGGCATTCGCTTCAGCAGCGATGGAGGCGGTGGGCACGGCCTGGAAGTACGGCGCGAGCGCGAGCGCCATGCTCAGTCCCGAGTATGATTGGGCGGAGAGCGTATCGAGCGCGATCGCCTGCCGGAAGAGCGCGATGCTTTCGCCGACGCTGAGGCCGCGCTGGTCGAGCTTTCGCTGGCCGACGAGATAGAGGCGATAGCTCTCGTCGCTGCCGCGGTGTGCCCGCACGCCGGTGCGCTCGCGCGCTGCGATGATGGGGCCCGCCCTCGTGCGCAGCGAGTCGCTGATCTCCTGGACGATCTCGTCGCGCACGGCGGCGAGCTCGGCGGGTCGATCGAATCGGCCGGCCCAGAGCACGGATCGATCGCTGCTGCTCACGAGCTCGACCTGGATGGTCGAGACCGCGGCGATGGTCCGATAGGTTCCGCGTATGAGGTAGCGCGCACCCAGCGTGCGCCCGATGGATTCGATGTCCACCGAGTCGCGGTAGCCACGCACGCCATCGCGGCTGATCACGCGCACCCAGGGGAAGCGTACGAGTGCAGTCTGGATGTCGTCGCTGAGCCCTTCGGCAACCAGCGACTGCAGCGAGTCACCGCCCCTGCTCACGAGCGGGAGGACAGCCACGGAAATTGCGCCCGCGTTTCCCACAGCGGCGCGCCGGTGGGCGACGCCGTAGGCGGTGATGGCCACCGCCGCAGTCACGACTGCGAGGACGAGGGCCCTCGGGCGCAGTCGTCGCGCGAGCGTGCGCCCGCCGGGCGCCTTCGTCGCCGAACCGACGACCTCGCCACTGCCGCCTCCCGTGGACGACTCACCGAGCGCCGCGACGAGCTCCGTGGCGGACTGCGGGCGATCTGCCGGATCCTTCGCCAGGCAGCGGAGCACGAGTGCGGCGAGCGGCGCCGGAATGTCCGCGCGCGTCGCCGAGAGCGGAGCGGGTACCGCCGACATGTGCGCCGCGATGATCTTGTGGCCCGAGGTGCCGGTGAATGGCGGCGTGCCGGTGAGCAGCTCATAGGCCAGGCAGCCAAAGGAGTAGATGTCTGCGCGGTGGTCGGTCGCGGGATCGCCGATCGCCTGCTCGGGCGCCATGTACGAGGGAGTGCCGATGCCGACGCCGGTTCTCGTGATGGTCAGGGAAGTGGCCTCGTCCTGCGCCACCGTGACCGCCTTCGCGATGCCGAAATCGGTGACGACCGCAGCGCCGCCGGAGAGCATCACGTTGTCCGGCTTCACGTCGCGATGCACGACGCCCTGCTCGTGCGCGTACGCGAGCGCGCGCGCCACGTCGCGGAGCGTGCTCGTCGCCTCGCCGATCGTGAGCGGCGGCCCCGCATCGAGTCGGGTGCGCAGCGACGGACCGTCCTCGTAGGGCATGACGAAGTACAGCACGCCGTCTGCGTTGCCCGAGTCGTAGAGCGGCATGATGTTCGGATGCCGGAGCCGCGCCGCGATGCCGATCTCGCGGAGGAAGCGCGCGCTCCCGAGCGAGACGGCGAGCTCGGGACGAATGACCTTGACCGCGACCTCTCGTGCGTGCTTGAGATCTTCTGCCAGGTAGACGCAGGCCATGCCGCCGCGGCCGAGCTCGCGCTCGATGCGGTAGCGCGTGCCGAGCACGGCGGGGAGGCGGAGCCCGGATGGCTCGGGATCTGGCGATAGTGGACCAGTCACATCGTCACAGGCAGCGGAAGAGCTGCGCCGCGCCACCGAGCTGCAGATCGTACGGACCCAATGTGTCCGCGCCTACCCGGATCGAGAGGCGCATACGGTCGCCGGTCACGCGCCCGAGATATTGCGCGGCGAGCGAGTCGGGAATCTCGCCGGCGCGTACCGGCCCGCCATGCTCGCGCACGTAGATCCCCGCGGCGTCGAAGCTGCCCGTCGCATCGGTGAGAACGGGAGCGCGGATCGCCCCGTGCGCGCAATCGAACTGGATCGTCCCGCCTTCACTGGTGAGCGAGAGATCCGCGTGCATCCCTCCCCAGCGGCCGGTGAGTGGAGCGCCCGGCGCGATCGAGGCACTGGTCGAGCTGCAGGCGGCACACAGTGCCCCGGCGAGTGTGCCAACGAGGACTGCGATGCGGGAGGACATGTGCTGTCTCTCTGGTTGTGCAACTGAACCCCACCCAGCATTCTCGGGGGCGGGACGCCAATGTTGGTGCCCGGTTCCGAGTCTGCCCGCGGACTTGCCGTGAAAGCTGCACGAAGCTGCGCGAACGGCGCGACTTTGGCATCATCTCGTACGCTCGTGGGACGCACGTTCAAGCTCGGACGTGCGCGAGTCCGCGTCAATCCGCGGTCGCCGAGGTGCGGTCGCAGGCGTTATAATGGGTAACCCATATCCGGATCACGAGTTATGCATCGTAGGCTCCGCCGAGAAGATCCCGCGTACCTGGCCGCCATGCGCGAGGCCAAGGTCCTGTTCGACGCCGAGATGGCGAAGAGCGCAATGAAGGGCCGCGGCCGGCCGGCCGCGAAGGCCGCCGCCGCCGCGCCTGCCGAGGTCGAGATCATCGACGTGGCCGATGACGTGGACGACGCCGCGCTTGTTGCCGAGGTCGCCGGCGTTGCCGATGAGCCGGAGGAGGAGGAGGAGCAGGACGGCGCCGACGACGCGGAGGACGGCGAGGAGGACGCCGCGCCGGCTGCGAAGAAGTCGGCAGCGAAGAAGCGCGCGGGCAAGTCGGCCGCAAAGAAATCCGCGCCCGCCAAGTCGGCGACGACGAAGCCGGCGGCCAAGGCCGTCACCAAGCCGGCGGCCAAGGCGGGGGCGAAGTCAGCCGCCAAGGCGGCCAAGCTGCCGGGCAAGAAGCCGATCAAGGCGGGTAGCAAGCCGGCCGTGAAGAGCCCGGCCAAGGCGCCGGCGAAGGCCGCCAAGTCCGCCAAGTCCGCCAAGTCCGCCGGCCGGAAAAGGTAGGATGACGGCGAGGACCCGCTACGCATTCTCCGGCCTGCTCCTGGCGGCGTGCGTGGCGGGCAGTGCGGCCGGCGCGCAGGGCTCTCCGCCCACGCGCGGTCCGACGGACGCGCAGGTGTTCTGGATCCTGCAGAATCTCCCGCCGGAGAGCGCCAAGCCGCTCGGCGCGCTCGTCAACGCGCTGCTGACCGACACCGCCGGCCACATGCAGATGGCCGAGCGCCGCGTGGCGACGCGCACCGACTCGGCGCGGGCCACCGGGATCGTGCGCACGATGCGGGCATCGCTCGCGCCATATGCCGACGTCGCGGCGGCCGAGCGGGCTGGCTATCAGCTCTTCCTGCCCTGGTTGGACGAGCAGGTGATCTACCACTACAACAACATGAGCAACGCGGCTGCCGCACGTGTCGGCTTCGACGCCGCCAAGCCGACGTCACTGCTCTACCGCAAGGACGCGAGCGGCCGGAAGGTGCTGGTCGGCGCCATGTACACGGCGCCCGCGTCGGCCAGCTCGGCGGAGCTCGACGCTCGGCTGCCGACCAGCATCGCGTTCTGGCACGAGCACGTGAACTTCTGCGCGATGCGCCCCGATCTCGCGGGCGCGGGGATCAAGCAGGCGGACGCCACGATGTTCGCGCGCTGGCTGGCGATCGAGACGCCGGAGGCGTGCACCGCCGCGGGCGGCTTGTTCATCCCGAAGCTGTTCGGCTGGATGGCGCACGTGAACGCCTTCGACGGCGATTCACCAGGCGCGATCTGGGGCTCCGAGGGGCGCGACCACATGAACATGCACCACTCGCACTAGCTCCAAGAAGTGCTGGTGCACCAACGGGGCGCTCGGTGAAGCCGAGCGCCCGTCTCGTTCATGTCACCAAAGCCGGCTTTTTACCTGGCACTATTACGCCATCAACGTGCCCGTCCTGCAACAGTTTGTTGAAAGCCGGTACGTCCTGCTGCTCCAGCGTCTCCACCTGCGCGCGTAGGGCGGACCACATCTTCTCCAGCTCCGCCAGCCGCTCGCGCGACGGCTGCGTCAGCACGTCGTTCTGTTCGATGGTGCCGAGCAGAAAGGCGTACTGCGCGTTGATCCCGTTGCGGAAGTTGATGATGTCCTGCCCATTGTTCGCCTTCGTGGAGAGCTGAGGCTCCAGCGTCTCGGCCTGCGTCACGATCGCCTTTCCCTTGGCGCCGATCGCCGCGGCCGTGGGGACTTCCTTCGTCCGCTCGACGAAGCCCGACACTTGGGTCCGCACGTCGCGCAGCCGGAGCAGCGCGTCGTGAATCTGACCGATGCGCGAGTTGATCAGGCGTGACACCGAGTCGCGCGCCGCCAGCTCGGCCGGCGCCACGGTGATCCGCGGGTCCTGCACGACGTCGAACCGCTGCGTCTGCACGGTGCTCCCCACCGTGAGCCGCGCCTGATACTGCCCGGGCGGCACGAAGTAGCCGGACGCCGACCCGCCGAACAGGTTCACGTTCCCCGGCAGGACGGTAGGCGGCTCGGCGCGAAGATCCCACTGGAAGGCGTTGAGCCCTGCCTTGAGCGCCGGGAGGGCGACCGGGGCGGCAGGTCGCGCGCCGCCGATGGGCGGTGTGGCCGGCGCGGGCACGGCGCGCGCGAAGGTCCGAAGCACGCGGCCCGCATCGTCCAGGAACTCGAGACGGAGCGGGACCAGCGAGTCGGGCGCGTTGGCCAAGGAGAAGTAGACGTTGGCACCGGCCGGCGGATTGCGACCGGCCGGCGTGAAGACCGCCGGTGTCGGAACGCCGCCGCCCACCATTCCGAGCTGCGCAGCACGCGGTGTGTAAAGATGCACGCCCTCCCGCTCGATGGCGGCGCTGTGCTGGCGCAACGGTGAGATGTCGTCGAGCGCCCAGAAGGCACGCCCCTCGGTCGCCGCGTAGAGATCGCCGTGGCGCACGTCCAGGTCGGTGACGGGGACGACCGGCAGGTTCCGCGAGAGAGGCTGCCATGCCGCTCCGCCATCGAAGGAGACAGAGACCCCCGTCTCGGTGCCGGCGTAGAGAAGGCCGCGCCGCTCGGGATCCTCGCGGATCACGCGCACCGGCTCACCGGCACGGAGGCCGGTGTTGATGCGCGTCCACGTCGCGCCGTAGTCAGTGGACTTGAAGGCGTAGGGTGCGTAGTCGCCATGCCGGTCCATCCGGAAGGCGAGGTACACGGTGGCCGGATCGTGCGGCGAGACCTCGACCATGTTCGCGAGCCCGACGCCGACGCCGGCGGGAGTGACGTTGGTCCACGTCCGTCCCCCGTCGCGCGTGCGCTGCACGAGCCCGTCGTCCGTCCCCACGTAGATCACCTTCGCGTCGTGCGGCGACTCGGCGATGTGCACGATCGCGCCGTACACCTCGCCGCCCGCACCCTCATTGTTGAACGGAGTGCCGCCCAACCCCTGCGTGCGCTTGTCGTTGCGCGTCAGGTCGCCCGAGATGGGTGCCCACGTGCGGCCGCGATCGGCGGTGCGGAAGAGAACGCTGCCGCCGTGATAGAGGACGTTCGCGTCGTGGCGCGAGACGAGCGCGGGAGCGGTCCAGTTGAACCGGTAGCGCGTCTGGTCGGTTGGCTCGGTCAGGGCGAGCGCCGGCCACGGCATGATGGAGCGCTTGAGCCCTGTCTGCAGGTCGAGCTCCTCGAGGATTCCCTGGTAGCAGCCGCCGTAGACGTAGCGGGGATGCTTGCGGTCCACGCCGATGTTGGCGCTCTCGCAGCCGGGCCCATCCTGCCAGTCGCGCTCGCCGATCATGCCCGAGGCGCCGCTGGTGCGGATCATCACCGACGTGTTGTCCTGCTGCCCGCTGTAGAGGTGGTACGGATAGACGTCGTCCACGATGACGTGGTAGAACTGCGCGGTCGGCTGGTTGTCCTGCGTGCTCCAGCTCTTCCCGGCATCCACCGAGATCGACGCACCGCCGTCGTTCGCGTTGGCGAGCAGGCGCGCGTCCTTCGGGTTGATCCAGAGCTGATGGTTGTCGCCGTGCAGCGCGGGGAGCACGGCGAAGGTGCGCCCGCCGTCGATCGACTTGGTGACCGGCGCGTTCATCACGTAGACGACGTCGGCGTTCTGCGGGTCGGCGGTGACGTTCATGTAGTACCAGGGACGCGTCTGAATCAGCCGGTCCTCGCTGAGCAGCTTCCACGTCTTCCCCGCGTCGTCGGAGCGGTACAACCCGCCCTTCTCCGCCTCGACGATCGCATACACGCGCTCCGCGTTCGCTGGCGAGACGGCGACGCCGATCTTTCCCATCGTCTTCGGCAGCCCTTCGGCGAGTCGTGTCCACGTGTCACCGGCGTCGGTGGACTTCCAGATGCCTGAGCCCGGGCCGCCGCTGCGCACCTGCCATGGCAGACGCTGGTGATCCCAGAACGCCGCGTAGAGGATGCGCGGGTTGGTGGGGTCCATCGACAGGTCGTTCGCGCCGCTCGTGGCGTTCATCCCCTTGAGCACGAGCGTGAACGTCCGGCCGCCATCGGTGGAGCGGTAGATGCCACGCTCGCTCGTCCCCTTCCACCGGTCGCCCTGCGCGGCCACGTACACCACGTCCGGATTGCTCGGATGCACGCGCACCTGGGCGATCTGCTTCGTCGCCGCGAGGCCGAGCTGCTTCCACGTGCGGCCGGCATCGGTGCTCTTCCAGAGCCCGTCGCCGTAGGACGACGACTGGCCGCGCACCGCATGCTCCCCCGTCCCTACGTAGATCACATTGGGGTCCGACTCGGCCACGGCGACCGCACCGATCGAGCCGACCATCGAGGTGCCGTCGCTGATGTTCTTCCAGGTGGCACCGGAGTTCTCCGTCTTCCAGACGCCGCCGCCGGTGTAGCCGACGTAGTAGACGTTGGGCTGCGAGGTGACGCCGGCGATCGCATCGGCGCGGCCGCCGCGAAACGGGCCGATGTTGCGCCACTGCATGGCGCGGAAGTGCAGCGAGTCGTAGGGGGCAGGGGCGACGACGCGCGGTGGAAGGTCGGCCTGTGCGGCGAGCAGCGTGGGCGTGATGGCTGGCGCGGCGGCGAGCAGCGCGAGAGCGAGCTGACGAGAGCGGAGGGAAAGCACCAGGACTCCGGATGCGTGAAGGGTTTCGAGCGCTGCGTCAAAGATGCGCGAGGGAGAGCCACGCGTCGACATTCAACCAAACGGTTGACATTCGTCCGACGGCACGTGATATTCAGCCATATGGTTAAGGATCCAGTGCGTCTCGACCTCGTCTTCCGCGCCCTTGGCGACGCCACGCGCCGCGGAATGCTCGAGCGGCTCGCGCGCGGCGAGCAGACGGTGGGCGAGCTCGCGCAGCCCTACCGGATGTCGCTCGCCTCGGCGTCCAAGCACATCAAGACGCTGGAGCGCGCCGGCCTGGTGAAGCGGTCCATCCGCGGACGCACGCACTTCTGCCTGATCAATCCCGCGCCGCTCGCGAAGGCCGACGACTGGCTGCGCGGCTACGAGCAGCTCTGGGACACGCGCCTCGAGCGCCTCGCCTCCCTGCTCCGCCACCCCGATCACGAGACAGAGACCCCATGAATGACCTGACGACTTCCACCGACCGCATCGAGAAGGAGACCACGCTCGCCGCGCCGCGCGGCCGAGTGTGGCGCGCCATCACCGACGTGCGCGAGTTCAACCAGTGGTTCGGGATCGAGCTGACCGCACCCTTCGTCCCCGGCACCGTGGTCACCGGCGGCTTCCCCAACCCGAAGTACGCGCACGCCGTCGCCACCTTCTGGATCGAGGCGCTCGAGCCCGAGCGCTACTTCTCCTTCCGCTGGCATCCGTATGCCATCCAGGAAGGAGTGGACTATGCAGCCGAGCCGACGACGCTCATCGAGTTCACGCTCGACGAGGTGGAAGGCGGCACGCGGCTGACGGTCGTCGAGTCCGGCTTCGACGCGATCCCGGAGGAGCGCCGGGCGCTTGCCTTCGAGATGGATAGCAAGGGGTGGGCGGCGCAGGTCGAGAACGTGCGCAAGTATCTGGACAAGGAAGTCGCAACGGCGTGATCGTCGGGTGAGAGCCGGGTCGCGCGGGTCGCCTCCCTCGCGGCCGGGCCCGGCAAGGAATGCGACTCGCTTTCGCTAGCGGCACCTGATCTGGAGGGTCCATGCCGCTGGAAGCCCTGGAAGACGCACGGCGAGCCGTCGACCGTGCCGCTGAACAAGCGCAGATCGACGAGCGGGAGCGGATCACGGGCGCAGCGACGCGTGCGGCGGTGCAGCGCACGATGGCTCTACGCCGCCGCTCGGGGCTGGGCCGCTTCGCCTTCGAGAACGGTCTCGCGCTCGCCGCATTGGCGCTCTTCGTCCTTTCGTTCGTGGGCCAGGTCGTGGCCGGTCGCGCGGATTACAACGAGAATCAGCGCGATCACGGCCAGCCGGCCGTCAGCTACGCGCAGTATTTCGGCACCGGCGCCTTTCTGGAGGCGACGGCGGAGAACTGGGAGTCGGAGTTTCTGCAGATGGGAGTCTTTGTCGTCCTGACCTCCTTTCTGTACCAGCGCGGCTCGTCGGAGTCCAAGACGATCGAGGCGCCGGACTCGGTGGACCAGCGTCCCGAGGAGGCGAGCGGAGATCCGGACGCGCCATGGCCGGTGCGGCGCGGCGGGCTCGCGCTGCGGCTCTACAAGCATTCGCTCAGCATCGTCCTCTTCACCATGTTCCTGATCTCGTTGGCGCTGCACGCGGTTGGCGGCGCGGTGGCCTACAGCGAGGAATCACTCGCGCACGGCGGCGGCACGGTGTCGACAGTTGGCTATCTGGGAACGAGCCGCTTCTGGTTCGAGTCGTTCCAGAACTGGCAGAGTGAATTCGTGTCGATCGCCGCCATGGTGTGGCTGGCGGTGTATCTCAGGCAGCGCGGCTCGCCGGAATCAAAACCGGTGCACGCATCGCACGGCGATCACGACTGATCAGGGATCAGGGATCAGGGATCAGGGATTGGTCAGTCGTGCAGGACGATGCTGAGCAGCGTGCTGTTGATCTTGATCTTGACGCCGCCGCTGTATTCAATAAAACCAAGCTTGCGGAACTTGTTCATGAAGAAGTTGACGCGCGATCGCGTCGTGCCCACCATCTCGGCCAGCGTCTCCTGCGACAGCTTCGG
>JAYUTY010000111.1:0-6392 GCA_043754875.1 Gemmatimonadota bacterium | reverse complement strand
CGGTGCGGCTGGGCCAAGGACCGCTTCGGCGTGTCGTGGCAGATCGTGCCGCGCACGATGGGCGCGCTCCTCGGCGGCTCCGATCGGGCTGCATCCGGCCGCGCGATGCAGGCGATGATGGGAATGCGGAAGCTCGACATCGCCGCACTCGAGCGGGCGCGCACGGAAGGCGCGACATGATGAGGAGCCGATGGGCGATCACGTCCGCTGCCCTGCTGTTCGCTTCGCCCGCGGCGATCGTGGCGCCGGAACTCCTCGCACAGTCGCCGCAGCGCGCCGCGATCACCGCCGCCGAGCGCAGCATCACCGCCGAGTCGATGCGGGCGGACATCTCGACGCTCGCGTCGGATCGCTTCGCCGGCCGAGCGCCGGGGACGCGTGGTGAGGATTCCGCGGTCACGTACATCGCCGACCAGTTCAAGCGCATCGGGCTCGCGCCAGGCAATCCAGATGGCACGTACATGCAGCACGTCCCGCTCGTCGGCACGACGTCGACGCTCATGGCGAGCGTGGCGATCGGCGGGAAGCCGATGGAGCTGCGCCCGCTCGAGGACGTCGTCGCCTGGTCGCACCGCGCGGACACCCTCGTGCGCGTGACGCGATCCGACCTCGTCTTCGTCGGGTATGGAGTCGTCGCGCCGGAATACGGGTGGGACGACTTCAAGGGCGTCGACGTGCGCGGCAAGACGGTCGTCATGCTGATCGGCGACCCACCGATCCCCGACCCGCGCGACAGCACGCGCCTGGACGAGCGGATGTTCCGCGGCCGGGCGATGACGTACTACGGCCGCTGGACGTACAAGTTCGAGACGGCGGCGGAGCGTGGCGCGGCGGCCGTGCTGCTGGTGCACCAGACCGGTCCCGCGGGCTATCCGTGGACGGTGGTGCAGAGCAATGCGACGGAGAAGTTCGAGATCGCCAACGGACCGGCGCACGCCGCCGTCCAGGGATGGATCCAGCTCGAGACGGCGCGGCGGCTGTTCACTGCGGGCGGTCACGACTTCGCGGCGCTCGAGCGCAGCGCGCGCACGCGCGAGTTCAGACCCGTCCCACTCGGCGGCACGGCCGATCTCACGGTGCGCAACGCGGTCCGCACGGTGCAGTCACGCAACGTCGTCGCGCGGCTGGATGGCTCGGACCCGAAGCTCCGCAGCGAGTACGTGGTGCTATCCGCGCACTGGGACGCGTACGGCATCGGCCGCACGATCGGAGGCGACTCGATCTACAACGGTGCGCTGGACGACGCGTCAGGAGTGGCGTGGCTGCTCGCCGAGGCGCGGGCGATCAAGTCGATGCCGACGCCGCCGCGCCGCACGCTGATCTTCCTCGCCGTCACGGCCGAGGAGCAGGGGCTGCTCGGCTCGCGCTGGTACGGGCAGCACCCGCTCTACCCGCTGGAGCGCACGCTCGCGGACATCAACATGGATGCGATGAATCCATGGGGCCGCACGCGGTCCATCGTGTCGCTCGGCGTGGGCCAGAGCTCGCTCGAGGAGGTGCTCGCGCGCGAGGCGAGGCGCGATGGACGCGCCGTGAAGGCGGATCCCGAATCGGAGAAGGGCTACTTCTATCGCGCCGATCACTTCGAGTTCGCGCGGCAGGGAGTGCCCGCGCTGTCGTTTCTCTTCCCGGGCACCGACTACATCGACAAGCCGACCGGCTTCGAGCAGCACAAGCGCGCGGACTACCTGGCGCGCGACTATCACAAGCCGAGCGACGACGTGAAGAGCGACTGGGATCTCGGCGGCATCGTGGATGACACGAGGCTGCTCTTCCGTGTCACGCTCGACGTCGCCAACGGGATGGGGTGGCCGACGTGGAGCGCGGGGAGCGAGTTCCGTGCGCGGCGCGAGGCGGCGCTGCGAAACCGGTCGCGCGCGAAATGAACGGACGCGCGTGCGGTGGCTCCTGACTACTGACTCCTGCGACTGACTAACTGACTGGTGACCGCGGGGCTATGCGCCCCGCAGCCAGCCGGTCGCTACTCAATGCACGTCCGCGCCCAGGGGATCACCTCGAGACGCTCGAGCGGGACGTCGCGCCCGCTCTCCTCGCACCGACCGAAGCTCGCCGGGTCGGAGTAGAGCCGCTCGAGCGCCGCGTCGATCTCCGCGAGCTCGCGCGACGCACGAGTCGCGTTCGACACCTCGATCTCCTGATCGATCGTGTCGGTGGCGAGATCAGCCTGGTGAAAGGGCATCTTGGAGAGGTCTCCCGAGCGATCCTGCTCCGTACCATCAGCTTCCGTTCCGGCGGCTCGATTGATCGCGTCGAGCGCCTGAGCTCGTTCCTCCTTGAGTCGCTCCTCGAAGTGACGGAGCTGTTCGGCCGTCAATGGCGTGGTGCGCGACGTCACGTCCTGCCCGCCTGGTCATCCGATCCGGTGCCATCTGGTGGCAGCGTCTCCCATGTCGAGGAGCCAGTGAGGTTCTGGTTCTTGCTCACATCGCCGATGGAGTCGCGCCCCTCGGCCGCCTCCCGGCGCAGCTCCTCCTGCAGTGCGGCCTCGTCGCCCTTGGATGCCCCTGCGTCCGGCTCGCGCTTGTCGTCAGCCATCTCTGCCTCCGTCGTTCGTGGAATTCGTGGTCCCGGCGCGAGAGACGATGCAATGTCCGGTCCGCCTGACGTCGCACTGCCTCGACTCCACCGAGCGGGTGCTCCGCGCTGGAACGGTCTCTGCGCCGATCATGCGTCGGCAGCAATCAGCTCCTCATTGGACGGGACCCATGGCCACATCGACGACGCAGACGGCGGGATCAGCGGTATGACGCCGCGCACGCTACGCGAACTCGTGCATCCGCTCTCGGGCAGCGAAGGCACGAACACCGCCGACATCGACGCGATCGTCGAGCGCATCGGCGCCGCGCCGATCGTCCTCCTCGGGGAGGCGTCGCACGGCACGCATGATTTCTACGCGACGCGCGCGGCGGTCACGCGCCGGCTGATCGAATCGCACGGCGTGCGTGCCGTCACGATCGAGGGCGACTGGCCCGACGCGCGCCGCGTCGACCGCTTCGTTCGCCATCTCGCGACGAACGACACGACGGTGGACGAGGCACTCGGCGGCTTCCAGCGCTTTCCGCAGTGGATGTGGCGCAACACCGTCGTGCGCGAGTTCATCGGATGGCTGCGCGACTGGAACGCCGATCGCCCCGCGCAGGAGCGGTGCGGCTTCTTCGGGCTCGACCTCTACAGCCTGCACGCGTCGATCGGCGCGGTCATCGAATACCTGGACGAAGTGGATGTCGCCGCCGCGCGCCGAGCGCGCGAGCGCTACTCGTGCTTCGAGGAGATCGGCGGCGACGATCCGCAGGCGTACGGCTTCGCAGCCAGCCGCGCGATCGCCGAGAGCTGCGAGGAGGGAGTCGTGCGTCAGCTGGCCGACCTGCGCCACTGCGCCGAGCACTACTCGTCCGCGGATGGCGGCGCCGGTCTGGATGACTTCTTCAGCGCCGAGCAGAACGCGCGGCTCGTGGCGAACGCCGAGCGGTATTACCGGTCGATGTTCCGCGGGCGGAATTCGTCATGGAACCTGCGAGACACGCACATGGTGGAAACGCTCGAGGCGGTCGTGGCCCATCTCGAGCGGGATGGGGAGGCGCGCGTCTGCGTGTGGGCGCACAACTCCCATCTGGGCGACGCGCGCGCCACGGCGATGGGACGCGGCGGAGAGCTGAACGTGGGACAGTTGGTGCGTCAGCGGTTCGACGGGCGGTCGTTGCTCGTGGGGTTCACGACGTACGACGGCACCGTGACCGCGGCGCACGACTGGGACGAGCCCGGCAAGCGGCGGAATGTTCGGCCCGGGCTGCCCGGCAGCATCGAGCGACTCTTTCACCAGCTGGGTGTGCCGAACTTTCTGCTCGACCTGCGCGAGCAGAGTGCGCGCGGCGCGCTCGACGGCCGCTACCTCGAGCGCGCCATCGGTGTCATCTATCGTCCCGAGACCGAGCGGCAGAGCCACTACTTCGACGTCGAGCTCGCGCGGCAGTTCGACCTAGTGGTGCACTTCGACCATACGCGGGCGCTCGAGCCGCTGGAGCCAGGTGAGGGGTGGCACTCAGGGGAGCCGCCGGAAGCGTACCCGACGGGGCTGTAAGCGGAGCGTACGCCGATCTTCGCCAAGCGATAACTTGCATGGTGCAGACGCGCGCATCGATGTGACGACGGATCCTCTCGTCGGGATGTGTTCGATATGCCTTGGATGATGCGCGATCACCCGACCCGTTACAGACACACCCATGGCCCAGCGCTTCGATCGACATCAGCACGCCGCCCGCCGCAAGCGGGTCGAGACCAATGGCGTTTCCCCAAAGGATGACCAGAGCGCCGGCGAGCTGCGTGCTCCGCTCGCCGGGTATGAGACGCTCTACGAAATCACGCGCGCTGGCCGGCTCTATTCACTGGAGTCGCATGCCTACCTCGCGCCTGGCTATGCGCACAGCCCCTTCATCCGCTTCACGGCGAATGGAAAGCTCGTGAGCCTCCCGAAGCAGAAGGCAATCACCGACAGCTGGCGCGACCACCAGTCGAAGTCGGAGACATAAGGGGCTCGGCCGTACGCCTGCCGGCTCCGCAGCGCCTTGCCGCTTGCAGCGGATCGCTATCGCTCGGGGCGACCGGAGCGCACGTTTGTGCCTCGGGCGGCCAGGCCGCCCACCGGGCGCAGCGAGCGACCCGTCCGCCACCTCCCTTTCGCACCCGACGATCATGACGCATGCCCTGCGGTACATCGGAGGTTTCGAGCGCAACTTTCCCGCGCTCACCCCGGAGACGACCTCCTTCCAGGGGACTGACGGCCAATCCCATTCCTACGCCCCCTGGCCACGGATCGTGGACGGACTTCGCATCGGCTACATGGAGAAGGCCGGCAAGAAGTTCGTGGCCGTGCGCGTCGACGATGGCACGAACGACGTCGTGTTGAAGAACGAGATGGTCATGGTGCCGGGCGAGCACTACGGCTTCAATGTGCGTCTCAGTGGCGAGCCCACGCTCCTCGAAGACAACATCGCGATGCTGAAGATGCTCGAGGACATCATCAAGAAGAACGCGGACGTGAGTGAGGAGCTCCTGCTGATTCGTGCACGCTTCAAGGCCGGCGCGAGCCAGACGTAGCGAACACCAGCAAGCATCATGGCCCATACGACGTCACGCGTCCGCGACATCGCGGTCGCGCTCGCCCTGCTCGCTCCGCTCCAGCACGGCGCACAGCTTCACGCACAGCGCCAGGCACAGAGTCCCCCACAACGTCCCACACAGCGCGTCGCGGCCGACCTCCTCATCCGTGGTGGTACCGTCGTGGACGGCACCGGTGCGCCGGCCCGCCGCGCCGATGTCGCCATACGAGGTGATCGCATCGTCTTCGTGGGCGATGCGGCGCGTGCCGGCATCCGCGCGCCGCGCACTCTCGATGCCGCGGGGCTCATCGTCGCTCCCGGCTTCATCGACCCGCACTCGCACACGCTCGAGGATCTGCTCGCCCACGACCGGCGGAACAACGTCCCGTACCTGATGCAGGGCGTCACCACCGTCGTCTCGAACAACGATGGCGGAGGGCGCACGGACATCGGGCGCACCTTCACGGCGCTGGCCAGGGACAGCATCGGCACCAACGTGGCGCTCTACGTGGGCCAGGGATCGGTGCGTGGGCAGGTCATGGGGATGACGGACGCTGCGCCGACGGCTGCGCAGCTCGACTCCATGCGCGCTATCGTCGCCCGCGGGATGGCGGACGGTGCGCTCGGACTCTCCACTGGGCTCTACTACGCGCCCGGCAGCTATGCGACGACCGACGAGGTGATCCAGCTCGCGCGCGTGGCCGCGAAGGCGGGCGGCATCTATGACTCGCACATGCGCGACGAGAGCTCGTACACGATCGGCCTGCTCGGCTCCGTGAACGAGACGATCCGCATCGGCCGCGAGGCTGGACTCCCGGTGCACATCTCGCACATCAAGGCGCTCGGCGCCGACGTCTGGGGACAGGCGGACACGGTGATCGCCCTGATGAAAGCGGCACGCGCGACGGGAGTCGAGGCCACCGCCGACCAGTACCCCTACCTGGCGTCGGGCACGAGCGTCGGCGCGACGCTGCTGCCGCGGTGGGCCGAGGTCGGAGGGCGCGACTCGATGCGGGCACGCTTCGCCGACTCCGCCACGCACGCGCGCCTCGTGCCCGAGATGGAGCGCAACCTCGTGCGCCGCGGCGGGGCGGCGTCGCTCCTGATCACGAGCACACGCGACAGCACGATCCTCGGGCGCACGCTTGCGCAGGTCGCCGAGGCGCGGCACGCGTCGCCCGTGGAGGCGGCGCTCCAGATCCTGAGTGTGGCCGACGCGAGCGTCGCGTCGTTCAACATGAAGGACGCGGATGTGGAGCGGTTCATGGTGCAGCC
>JAYUTY010000110.1:0-2129 GCA_043754875.1 Gemmatimonadota bacterium | reverse complement strand
CGGACCAGGTGATGTCGCCGCCGCCGATCCAGAAGATGTCACGATTCCACGGATCGCGCATCGGCTTCAGCGAACCCGAGTACACTCGGCTGCCCAGCCGGGTGAGCCGCGTCCCTTTCACATCACTTGCAGGGAGCGGTGGCAAGTTGACGTTCAACAACGTGTTGGCGGGGAAGCTGGGAAGCGACGTGAGGTGCGCGATCAGCGGCGTGAGCGTCTTCACCTGTTCCTTGAGGTGCGTCAGGTCGGCGCGCATGTCGCCTCCCGCAAACGAGAACGCGATCGATGGAATGCCGAGTGCGAGCCCTTCCATCGCCGCGGCGACGGTGCCCGAGTAGAGCACATCCTCTCCCATGTTCTGCCCATGGTTGATTCCACTCAGCACGAAGTCAGGTCGCTCGGGCAGCAGCGCCTCCACCGCGAGCATGACGCAGTCGGTCGGCGTGCCGTCCACCTGCCACCGCCGCTCGCTCCGCTTCACCGGGCGCAATGGATGATGCAGCGTGAGCGAGTGACTCGTCGCGCTCTGCTCGCGATCGGGTGCGACGACGTACACCTCGCCGAGCGGCTCCGCCGCCTCGATGAGGCATTCGATGCCGGGAGCGAGTATGCCGTCGTCGTTCGAGATCAGGAAGCGCATGCGGTCGGTGTGAGGTTGATCAGCGGGATCAGCTGTCGGACGACAGGAAGCGCACGAGCTCCTTGAGCTCGGTCTCGAGCGCATCGAGCGTCTGCACGGTCAGCGCGGCGCGCGCTGCGCTGCGCAGCTCGCCACCCTTGCGATGCTCGTCCACTTTCTGCCGCGCGCCGTCGATGGTGTACTTCTCGGTGTACAGGAGGTGCTTCACGAGCAGGATCAGCTCGATCTCGCGGCGTTGGTAGACCCGGTTGCCCGATCGGTTCTTCGCCGGACTCAGAAAGCGGAACTGGCTCTCCCAGTAGCGCAGCACATGAGGCTTGAGATCGGTGAGCTCGCACACCTCGCCGATGCTGAAGAACTCCTGGACGGGCTCCGCGCCGCTCATGCGTCCTGCTCCGCCCGGAGCTCGCGCGCCATCAGCTCGCGCACCGCACCGCGCGCCGACTGGCCGTCGAAAAGGATGCGGTTCACCATCTCCACGATCGGCATCTCCACTCCTTCACGATTGGCCAGCGCGAGCGCGCTCCGCGTCGTCGCCACTCCTTCGGCAACCGTCTCCTTGCCGGCGAGCGCCTCGTCGAGCGTGGCCCCCTGCCCGACCGCAATTCCCACGGCGCGGTTGCGGCTGAGCGACCCGGTGCACGTGAGCACCAGGTCCCCGATACCGGCCAACCCGGCGAAGGTCGACGGCCGCGCGCCCAGCGCGCTGCCGAGCCGCGTCATCTCGGCCAGCCCTCGCGTGATCAGGGCGGCGCGTGCATTGAAGCCGAGCCCCACTCCTTCGACCAGTCCGGTAGCCACGGCCATCACATTCTTGAGCGAGCCGCCGAGCTCCACCCCGATGACGTCGTCGTGGGTGTAGACGCGGAAGTGCGCGTTGCTGAACGCGTCCTGGACGAAGTCGGCGGCGGATGCGAGATCGGACGCCGCGACGATGGCGGTCGGCTCCTGGCTCACCACTTCGGCGGCGAAGCTGGGTCCCGAAAGTGCGACGACCGGGCGCCCTGCGAGCTCCTGAGCGACGACGTCGCTCATCAGGGCGAGCGTGCCCTGCTCGATCCCCTTCGACGCCACGCAGACGATCGCATCCGCGCCGACAGCGGCGCTCGCCGATCGCACGATCGCGCGCAGATGCTGCGCCGGCGTGGCGACGCAGACGAGCGTCGCACCATCGAGAGCGTCCGGCAGCAGGTTGGTGGCCTGCAGCGAGGACGCCAACTCGTGTCCAGCGAGGAATCGCCTGTTCTCGCGCGAGGTGCCGATCGACTCGGCCACGTCGCGCTCGTACGCCCAGAGCATCGTATCGTGACCATTCCGCGCCAGCAGGTCGGCGAGCGCCGTTCCCCACGCTCCCGCGCCGAGCACGGCGCACCGCGTCACGCGCGCCCCCGCTTGCCGAACCGATGTTCCTCACCGCGCCGCAGCCGCCCGATGTTCGCGCGATGCGTCCAGAAGACGAACGCCGCCACGACGGCGCTCACCGCGAACA
>JAYUTY010000109.1:0-6413 GCA_043754875.1 Gemmatimonadota bacterium | reverse complement strand
AAGATCCGCTCCGGCTGCGCTGGATCCGCAAGGATATCGCGCGCCTCAAGACCATCCTGCGCGAGCGCCAGCTCGAGAGCGCGCGCTGAGCGCGGGGGATACAACATGGCTGACATGAAGAACGAAGAGACCGCCGAGGCCCGCAACGCGCGCAAGACGCGCACCGGGCTCGTGGTGAGTGACAAGATGCAGAAGACCGTGGTCGTCGCGATCGAACGTCGCGTGCCGCACCCGGTTTACGGCAAGATGATGACGCGCACGCGGCGGTTGAAGGCCCATGACGAGGAGAACTCGGCGAAGGTCGGCGACACAGTGCGCATCGTCGAGACCCGCCCGCTGTCGAAGGACAAGCGGTGGCGTCTCGTCGAGATCATCGAGCGCGCGCGCTAAGGGAGAGAGACCATGATCCAGCAGGAATCGATGGTGAAGGTCGCGGACAACTCGGGGGCCAAGACGGCGCTCGTGATCCGCGTCCTCGGCGGAACGCGCCGGCGCTATGCCGGCCTTGGCGACATCGTCGTCGTGGCCGTGAAGAACGCGCTGCCGAATGGCACGGTGAAGAAGAGCGACGTCGCGAAGGCGGTCGTCGTCCGGACGGTGAAGGAGACGCGGCGGAAGGACGGCAGCTACATCCGCTTCGACGAGAATGCCGTCGTGATCATCAACGACGCAGGCGAGCCGCGCGCGACGCGCATCTTCGGCCCGGTCGCCCGCGAGCTGCGCGAGAAGAAGTACATGAAGATCGTCTCGCTCGCGCCGGAGGTCTTGTAACATGCGAGTCCTGACCTACAAGAAGGCTGATCGGTCTCGTCACAAGGGACAGAAGCGTCACGCGCAGAACTCGGAGCGCGAGAAGCTGCACGTCTCGACGGGCGACACGGTGAAGATCGTCCGTGGCGACGACAAGGGCATCGTCGGCAAGGTGATCCGCGTCTACCGCAAGACGGGCAAGGTCGTGGTGGAAGGGGCGAACTTCGTGAAGCGCCATCGCAAGGCCCGCACGGCCGAGGAGCAGGGTGGCATCGTGTCGTTCGAGGCGCCGATCCATGCGTCGAACGTGATGCTGCTCGACCCGAAGTCCGACGCCCCGACGCGTACGCGTCGCCGGATCGACACGGACGGCACCAAGGAGCGCTTGAGCGTCAAGAGTGGGGAAGCGATTCCCCGCGTGCGCTGAGCGACGAGGACATAGAGAATGGCGACGAAGGAGAAGAAGGGCGGCGCGGCCGCGAAGAGTGGCGGGAAGAGTGGCGGGTCGAAGGGTGGTGCCCAGCCGGGCGCCAAGGCCCCGAAGGGCGGCGACAAGAAGAAGAAGGGCGGTGAGGCGAAGGTTGCGCGGGGTCCGCATGCGGGCGCCGACAAGCCGATTCCGGCGCCGCGACTGAAGGATTTCTACGAGAAGACGGTGCGCGCCCGGCTGATGGAGCAGTTCAGCCTGACGAATCCGCATCAGGTTCCGACGATGACGAAGATCGTGCTCAACGTCGGCGCCGGTGAGGCGATCAAGCAGCCGAAGTTCCTCGACAACATCGTGGAGGAGCTGGCGACGATCACCGGGCAGCAGCCGGTGCGGCGCAAGGCGAAGAAGTCGATCGCCAACTACGGACTCCGCGAAGGGCAGGAGATCGGCGCGTCGGTGACGCTCCGTGGCGCCCGGATGTGGGAGTTCCTGGACCGCTTCGTGACGATCGCGCTGCCGCGGGTACGCGACTTCCGCGGCGTGAGTACGAAGTCGTTCGACGGGCGGGGGAATTACTCGCTCGGCGTGAAGGAGCAGCTGATCTTCCCGGAGATCAACTACGACTCGATCGAATCGACGCACGGAATGGACATCACGTTCGTGACGACGGCACCGGGTGACGAGCTCGCTTTCGCTCTGCTCAAGGAGCTAGGCATGCCGTTCCGCGGCAACGACAAGACGGGCGCGCGTCTGTAATGGCCCGCCGCCCCCACTTCAGGAAGAGAGACTGCAATGGCTCGTAAGGCCATGATCGAGAAGAGCAAGCGGAAGCCCAAGTTCCAGGTCCGCGTCAAGAACCGTTGTGGCCGGTGCGGGCGCTCGCGCGCCTTCCTGCGCCGCTTCGGCCTCTGCCGAATCTGCTTCCGTGAGCTGGCACTGTTCGGGATGATTCCCGGCGTGCGCAAGGCGAGCTGGTAGCACCTGGGTAGTACCAGGGCGCCAGCCGAAGTGGGCAGCGGGCCAGTAGGGCTCGCCGCCGACATTTTCACACTCATTCCTCCACGTCCGCGACGGATACGGGAGGACAAGGGATTTTTTTCATGAGCATGACCGATCCGATCGCCGACATGCTGACGCGGATCCGCAACGCCTGCGGATCGAAGCACCGCCGCGTCGATATGCCGGTATCGAAGATGAAGACGCAGATCGCGCGTATCCTGAAGGAGAACGACTTCATTCAGGACTACAGCACGGTCGAGACGGAAGAAGGGAAGACCCTGCTGCGCGTGCGGCTCAAGTATGCCGCGGGCGGGCAGTCGGTGATCCGTGCGCTGCAGCGCGTCAGCACGCCTGGACTGCGCAAGTACGTCGGCGTCGCCGAGGTGCCGCGCGTGCGCAATGGACTGGGGATCGCGATCCTCTCCACGTCGAAGGGGCTGATGTCCGACCGTGAGGCGCGTCAGGCGCGCACGGGCGGCGAGCTCCTCGCCCTCATCTGGTAAGGGGAGAGAGACAATGTCGCGCATTGGCAAGGCACCGATCGCCGTTCCGAACGGCGTCACGGTGACGATCAACGAAGGCAACCACGTCACGGTGAAGGGCCCCAAGGGAGAGCTTTCCCGGACGGTCCCCGCGGCGATGCAGTTGAAGCAGGAGAATGGCGAGATCATCGTCACGCGCCCGTCCGAGGAAACAGCGCACAAGTCGCTGCACGGCCTGACGCGCACCCTGATCGCCAACATGGTGGAAGGGGTGACGAAGGGGTTCACGAAGAACCTCGAGCTCGTCGGCGTCGGGTACAAGGCGGAGGTGCGTCCCTATGGATTGCAGCTCGCCCTCGGCTACTCGCACGCGATCGAATACAAGGCGCCCGTGGGGATCAAGCTCAGCGCTCCGGTGCCGACGCAGATTCTCGTCGAGGGGTCGAACAAGGAGGTGGTCGGCCAGGTCGCTGCGGAGATTCGCAGCCTGCGTCCGCCCGAGCCGTACAAGGGGAAGGGCGTCAAGTACGCGGGCGAAGTGATTCGCCGGAAGGCCGGTAAGGCGGGAGGCAAGTAATCATGGGAATCAAGATTCCGAAGAGCCGGTCCGAGAAGCGCGTTCGCCGTCACCTGCGCGTCCGCAAGGCGGTGCAGGGCACGGCCGAGCGTCCGCGTCTGGTGGTCTACCGCTCGCTGAAGCACATCACCGCCCAGCTCGTGGACGACGATGCGGCGCGCACGCTCGCGACGGTCACGTCGACGAAGGTCGGGGAAGGGAAGAAGTCCGAGAAGTCGCTCGAGGTCGGGAAGCAGATCGCCGTGGTCGCCAAGGAGAAGGGGATCACGAAGGTCGTCTTCGACCGTGGCGGGTACCAGTATCACGGCCGCGTGAAAGCGGTGGCCGACGGGGCTCGCGAAGGCGGGCTGGAGTTCTAAAATGGAATCCAATACGAATTCAGGTTCAGGTTCTGGGAGCGGCGCGCCAGCCGGTGGTGGTCAGGGCGGCGGCGGTGCTCGTAGCGGTGGCTTCGGCGGCGGCAGCGCGCGCAGCGGCGGTGGTGGCGGTGGACGTGGCGGCCCTGGTGCCGGCCGTGGACGCGGCGCGCCGGGCGGCGGCGGCGCAGGCCGTGGCCGTGGTGGTCCTGGTGGCGGCCCTGGCGGCGGTCGTGGCGGTCCCGGTGGCGGCCCTGGCGGCGGCCCGGGTGACAACCGTGGTCGTGGCGGTGGCGGTGGTGGACGTGGCGGCGACAGCCGCGGCGGCAACGATCGCGAGGGGAGTGACCTGATCGAGAACGTGGTCGCGATCAACCGCGTGGCCAAGGTCGTGAAGGGTGGTCGTCGCTTCAGCTTCAACGCGCTCGTCGCGATCGGCGACGGGCAGGGGAAGGTCGGCTTCGCCAGCGGCAAGGCGAACGAAGTCTCCGAGGCGGTTCGCAAGGCTGTCGAGGCGGCGCGCCGCAACATGGTGAGCGTTCCGCTCACCGGCGCGACGATCCCGCACGAAGTGACGGGCAAGCATGGCGCGGGGAAGGTCTGGATGAAGCCGGCCGCTCCGGGCGCCGGTGTGATCGCCGGTGGTGCGGTGCGCGCCGTGATGGAGTGCGTCGGCATCAACGACATCCTGACGAAGAGCCTCGGCTCGACGAACCCGCACAACATGGTGCGCGCGGCGATGGACGGGTTGGCGCAGCTGACGACGGCGGACCAGATCGCGCGCGAGCGCGGCGTGGACGTCAGCAAGCTGGGCTACCGGTCGCGTGCGAAGTCGAAGGAGGTTGTGTAAATGGCGCGTACGTTCGTATGGCACCCGCGTAAGGGGCCCAAGACGACTGGCAAGAACGAGCTGACGACCGGACGCGTGCGGGTGAAGCAGGTCCGCAGCGAGATCGGGCACAGCGCGCAGATGCGCCTGACGCTCAAGGCGATCGGGCTTCGACACCACCAGGCCGAGGTGATCAAGCAGGATAACCCGGCACTGCGTGGACAACTCAAGAAGGTGCGCCACCTCGTTGAGGTGGTGCCCGTCGAGGAATAGACCAGTGGCGACGGAAAAGCTCGGCCTGCACAACCTCTCGCCCGCACCGGGCAGCCATCGCGACCGCAAGCGCATCGGGCGCGGTCCTGGCTCCGGCACGGGTAAGACGTCTGGCAAGGGCCACAAGGGAAGCAAGGCGCGCGCGGGGCATCATGGCCCGGGCGGCGGCAAGCCGGGGTTCGAGGGTGGTCAGATGCCGCTGACGCGTCGTCTGCCCAAGCGCGGCTTCACCAATCCATTCCGTGTGGAAGCGAACGTCATCCGTCTCGACCAGCTCGCGCTGCTCGAGGGTGAGGTGACGCCGGACGCGCTGCGCGCGGCCGGGCTCGTGAAGCGGAAGGGCGACGTGAAGGTGCTGTCGAATGGAGAGATCGCCTCGGCGGTGACGGTGCGTGGCCTCAAGGTCAGCGCATCGGCACGCGAGAAGATTCTCGCTGCCGGCGGCACGGTCGAGGAGTAACGAAGACCTCCAGGAGTCCCTCATGGCCCAAAACAGTGCCGCAGCGGCGGTAACGAGTGCGTTTCGCACGCCGGAGCTGAAGGACAAGATCGTCTTCACGCTCCTGTGCCTGCTGATCTATCGGATCGGCGCGCACATCACGGCACCGGGGGTGGACGTCGTCGCGCTGACCGACTTCTTCCGCAACCAGTCGCAGCAGAGCGGGGGCGGTCTCCTCGGTCTCTACGACCTCTTTACCGGTGGGCAGCTGTCTCGCGCGACGGTGTTCGCGCTGGGCATCATGCCGTACATCTCGGCCAGCATCTTCGTGCAGATCGCCGGCGCGGTGCTGCCGCAGGTCGAGAAGATGCAGAAGGACGAAGAGGGACGAAAGAAGATCAATCAGTGGACGCGCTACGCCACCGTCTTTCTCGCGGCGGTGCAGGCGTGGGGCTTCGCGCTGTTCACGGAGTCGCTGCAGGGCGCGATCGCCAGTCCGGGATTCGCGTTCCGGATCCAGATGGCGTTCTTCCTGACGACGGGCGCGATGTTCGTGATGTGGCTCGGTGAGCAGATCACGGAGCGCGGTCTCGGCAACGGCGCCAGCTTGATCATCTTCTTCTCGATCGTCGAGCGCATCTGGCCCGGTATCGGGACGACGTTCCGCTTCGTCAACACGGGTGCAATCGGCCTGTTCTCGCTGATCGTCCTGGCGGCCGTGATGGTGGCGGTCGTGGCTGGCGTCGTGGCTATCACGATGGCGGCACGCCGCATCCTGATCCAGATCCCGCAGCGCACGATGGCGCGGGGACGGATGCGCGAAGCGGCTCGAAGCTTCATTCCGCTCCGGATCAACACGGCCGGCGTGATGCCGATCGTGTTCGCCCAGTCGATCATCGTGGTGCCGGGTGCCTTGGCGCAGTTCTCGCGAAACGCGGCAGCGCAGCGCGTGTCCGAGCTGTTCGCACCGGGCAGCACGCCGTACCTGATTGCGATGGCGGTGCTCATCCTCTTCTTCACGTACTTCTACACGTCGATCATCTTCAACCCGATCGATCTCGCGGAGAACCTGAAGAAGCAGGGCGGCTTCATTCCGGGCGTCAAGCCGGGCGCGAAGACCGCTGAGTACATCGACGCGGTGGTGTCGCGCATCACGCTGCCGGGCGCGATCTTCCTCACGCTGATCGCATTGCTGCCGGCGGTCATCTCGCGCATGATCAACGTACCGTTCACCTTCGGTGGCACGTCGCTGCTGATAGTCGTCGGTGTAGCGCTCGA
>JAYUTY010000108.1:0-2136 GCA_043754875.1 Gemmatimonadota bacterium | reverse complement strand
TCACGAGCGCTGCGAACATGCCGCGCCGCAAGAAGTCCGGACGGGTGAACGTGTCGCCGATCTCGCCCCACGACTGCTCCGCTCCACCGTTCCAGAAGCGCTTCGGGGTCACCGTGCAGAGACTCACGATCTCGTCCGTCCCTCGCAGCACCATCGCGCTCGCGAAGCCGGGACCGGCGTCGTTCTGCACCAGCTTCCACTCGTGGATGTTCTCCTTCTCCGGCCGGAATCGCTCCGGGGGCTGCTGCCCCTGGAGAAAGGCGCTCAACCTCCGTGCGTCCGCTGAATTCGGAGCATCGAATGCCACGACCTCCGGCGTCAGCTGATCTGGCATCACGTTCTCCGGTTTGGCGATCTCGCTCCTCGTATCGCCCCTGCGGCGAAGCCGCGTCCGAGGTTGGACGATGACAGTCTGCAACCAAGGTAGACGATGCGAGTCAGATTGTCCGTAGAGCGCGCGTCGGTCATATTTCCTTCTTGCCCGTGATCGTCTGCTCCTGTCGCCCAATGCCGCCCTCGCGCGCCAGGCCGGAGCGCTTCCAGCTCCCGTCAGCTATTCCATGCCTACTGTGCTCACTGCCCATCGATGGAGCGAAGACGTCTCGCTCCTGCGCTGCCCAACCTGTGCCGGCGCCCTCGCCCTGGAAGAGACGGCCGAGCGCGAGGTCCTGGTCTGCGCCGAGTGCAAGGATACCACGCCGATCGTGCGTGGGATTCCCCGCTTCGTGGAGTCCGATGGGTACGCCGACAACTTCAGCCTGGAATGGAAGATCCACCAGCGTACCCAGCTCGACGGGGCATGGGGCGAGCTCTCGGAGCGCACATTCCACGAGCGCTTCGGCCTGCCGCTCGACTTCTGGCCCGGCAAGCGAGTGCTCGACGTCGGAATCGGACCAGGCCGGTACGCGCAGGCCGCGCTGAAGGCGGGTGCCGAGGTATGGGGCATGGACCTCAGCTACGCGATCGACGTCGCCGCCAACAACCTCGGAGAGTCCCCCGCTCTCCGGCTCGTCCAGGGAGATGCGCTGGCGCTGCCGTTCGCGCCCGAGTCGTTCGACGTGATCTACAGCTTTGGCGTGCTCCACCACACGCCCGACCCGTGGAGCGCGTTCGCCGGCCTCGTGAAGCTGCTCAAGCCGGGCGGTGTGATCTGCGTCACGCTCTACGAGAATCAGGGGATGTATCACAGCTCCCGCTTCGTCCGTCGATTCACGACGAAGCTGCCGGCGGCGGTGCTGTACCCGCTTTCTGCGTTGATGACCATCCTGCTGTACGTCCCCTATCGCTGGCTCGGCGTCCGCTACGGCATCCTCGGCCGGCTCGCGCCGATCAGCCTCTCGAGCAATCTGCGCGAGGCGATCCTCGACACCTACGACTGCTACTCGCCGCGCTACCAGTTCACCTTCTCGGTCCACGAGGTCTTCCAGCTGTTCAAGCAGCACGGGCTCCGTGACATCGACGTTCGTCCGCAGCCAGTGACCGTGCTCGGGTGGAAGTAGCGTGTGTGGCATCGTCGGCGTCATCCAGCTGGACGGAGATGGCAGCGCGATAGCGCCTGCACTGATTCGGGAGATGTCGGCGTGCATCGCGCATCGCGGACCGGACGACGAAGGCGTGTACGTGGATGGGCCGGTCGGGATGGGATTCCGGCGCCTGAGCATCATCGACCTCGCGGGCGGACATCAGCCGATGGTCAGCGGGAGCTCCGGCTGCTGCATCGTCTTCAACGGCGAGATCTACAACTTCCCGGAGCTGCGCCGCGAGCTCGAGTCGTTGGGCCGCGTCTTCACCTCGCGGAGCGATACGGAAGTCATCCTGCACGCGTACGAAGAGTTCGGCGACCGTTGCGTCGAGCGCCTGAACGGCATGTTCGCCTTCGCGATCTGGGAGCCACGCCGGCAACGCCTCTTTCTCGCGCGCGACCGCATGGGAAAGAAGCCGCTCTATCTCTACCAGGACGCACATCGCCTCGCGTTCGCGTCGGAAATCAAGTCGATCCTGCAGCTTCCGGGTGTGGAGCGCGCGCTCGACGTGCACGCGCTCGACGATTTCTTCAGCTACAACTTCGTGCCGGAGCCGGCATCGATCTATCAGCGTGTGCGCCGCCTGCCGCCGGGGCACACGCTGTCAGTGGAG